>CAMAUB010000138.1 GCA_945861315.1 Chlamydia trachomatis | reverse complement strand
AAGAGATCAGGGGGTTCTTTTTTGAAGAGATACCAAAAATAAAAAATGAATTAGCATCGAGAATTACTGACAATTTCCAACGTATTCGGCTCAATACGATTAAATTTGCTGCTGTTTAAATTCTCAGATTCAGCTTGGATGAGTATATCTAGATTGAAATCGGGCCTCTGTGCATAGCTTTTCCATAAATTAAGCTTTGGAGGTAATCGTTCTTCAGCCGTTTCACTTCTTCGTACTTGGATTGCAGCTAAGACTAGATCTCGCTGTGCAGGAGGTATGGATGTTTCATCAACATCTAAGTAAGTGATATCTAATAGATTGCATAAAGCAATAGGAATTTCAGAAAGTGCTCTGTTTCTAGAAAGGACAAGCAGTTGAAGCTGCCGCAGCTGGCCAATAACAGCTGGGAGGGTTGTCAGTTGATTCAAAGACAAGTCAAGATTTTGAAGGTGCACGAGCTGGCCAATAACAGCTGGGACGGTTGTCAGTTGATTCGCATACAAGCTAAGCGTTTGAAGCTGCACAAGCTGACCAATTACAGGTGGAAGAGTTGTCAGTTGATTCTCGGACAAGGCAAGTATTCGAAGCAGCGAGAGCTGAGCAATTTCAACAGGGAATGCTGTCAGTTGATTCGAATTCAAGTTAAGCTGTATAAGCTGCCCAAGCAGGCCAATTTCAGCAGAGAGGGTTGTCAGTCGATTCGACTCTAAGTAAAGCCTTTTAAGCTGGTAGAGCTGGCAAATTTCAACAGGGAGTGCTGTCAGTTGATTCGAATTCAAGTTAAGCTGTGCAAGCCGCCTGAGCTGGCCAATTACAGTTGGAAGAGTTTTTAATCCTAAAAAAGATAAATCTAGGATTGTCAAATTATTCCGATACGCTCTTTCAATCCTCTCAGCTGCCTCACTTGCAAGTCCACTCTCTCTAACTACCCAAGCTTCTAAGTCTTCATGAAACTGCCGATCTGTTAGCAAGAGAGCACTTTGTGCTGGAGGTGATTCTGGTTCTGGAGCTGGAAAGGCATTTGCAAAGACTTGATGCTCTGGTACTGTATTTGAAGCCCACAAAGGATATGTTGCTCTCCCTCGAAGAAGATTACTGCAGACATAAACAATCCCACATGCAAGTGGAATAATCACTGTAAAATAAGAAGCAATGATAAGAAATGCACGCACCTTATCAACTTTCTTATCCGCTACTCTTGGTGTAAGTGGATGAAAGTAAGATTCTAGATTATCTGTTATTAAAAATTCAGGACTACACATTCTTGAACTCATCTTAATTTTTCATTATAGTAAATTCAATTTTAAATGATACAGATTTGTGTCAGATTTCGAACTTTCTTCAGGCGGGATGGCTTGAACGGCTATTGGATTTTGGCCGATTTGAAGTCTGTAGTACCAAGCGGAGAGAGGACAACACCACTGATTTGTTTATTACAAAGGTAGTCAAAAGCGTAGTGGTATAGGGGAATAATCGGCATGGCATCGACTAAAATCTTTTCGGCTTCACCAAGTGTTTTAAGTCGCTCTATCTCATCAGTCATAATAAGAGAGGACTCAATAAGAGTGGAATAAGTATTATTATGCCAGCGCGTATCATTGATACCTTCGCACTCTTTAAACAGTTCTAAGAAGGCTAGGGGATCATGAAAGTCGGCAATCCATTCTCCTATTCCAATCTGGTAGTTGCCCATGCTTGTTTTGGCGCGGTAGAGCTGATTTTCAATTGCCTCTAGTTCAATAGGGACTCCAAAGGCTTCTTGCCATTGTTGTTGAAGCAGCTGGACGATTTTTGTGTTTCGCTCAGTTGGTGGGTAGCTAAAGGTGATAAGGGGAAAAGTTTCAAGAGTCCAGCCATTATCAACCAGTGCTTGTTGGAAGAGAGCTTTTGCTTGTCTTGAGGCACCATCTTGAAAGTAGGGGGTTTGTGTTAAGCGCATAGAAGGAGGGATTGGACCTGTTGCAATGGTTTGGTTTCCTTGCAAGATGTGGTGGATGATCTCTTCTCGATTGGCTGCAAGAGCAAAAGCTTTGCGCACTTGCTCAGAATTGAAAGGCTCTTTCTCAACATTCATTTTGAGCCAGAAGGTACCATCGATGTTATAAGAATTGAGCTTCCCTTCTTTTTTCAGCTTTGCGATGAGCTCGGTTGAGATATTGTTGGAGATTGGCTGGCCAAGCCAGTCGAGCTTACCTTTGTCAAAGAGGTAACTTTCTGTGTTATTATCATCGATGAAAGTGAGGTTGATTCCATCAAGGTAGACGTGCTCTTTGTCCCAATAAGTGGGGTTTTTAACAAGAGACATTTCAAAGGTTTCTCTCCAACTACTAAGAGTGAATGGGCCTGAGCTTATGAACTGCTTTCCTCCTTTTGCATCATGAGCTGCGTTGATGGGGAAATAGGTTGGAAAGGCCATGAGATCAAGGAAGTAGGGGGTGGCCTTTTCAAGTTGGACAACAAGTGTGCGATCATCGCGAGCCATGATTCCAAGAGCATCAAGAGAACATTTTCCTGCGCGTGCTAAGCGTGCATTTTTAATGGGATAGAGTATGTAGGCATAGACTGAAGCAAAGCTTGGATCGAGCACTTGTGACCAGGAGTAGACAAAGTCGTGCGCAGTGATAGGATCACCATTATTCCAAAATGCTTCGCGCAAGTAAAAGGTGTAGGTGAGGCGATCGCTTGATATTTCATGTCGCTCTGCTAATGCGTGATGCATGGTTCCATCCATTGCTGGGCGCATCAGTCCTTCATAGAGTTGTCTCATAAGTGTTAGATCGCGTATAGTTTGCACAACACGTGGATCAAGTGAGACAGGATCTTCTTTCATATTCAGATGCAGGATATTGGAAGGAAGTGTGTTTTTAGCTTGTGTGCAGCTCGCACATAGAAGAAGGAGAAGGAGAAGAAAACGGTGCATCAAATGGAATCCTTGCTGTTGCATTCAGGTCAAGTGGATCAGCTCCTTTGCGAGAGTAGTTGTGATAGCCAAGACCCGCAATCATCGCCCCGTTATCCAAACAAAGTTCTCTTTGCGGCCAAAAAAGTGGAAGATCAAGGCGAGCTTGCATCATCTCACGTAGTGTTTGGCTAGCGCTGACACCACCTCCCAGGACAATACTACGCAGTTGATATTTTTGAGAAGCAAGAAGTATTTTTTCGATAAGAGACTCAAAAGCAGCTCTTTGAAAACTAGCAGCAATATCTGCATCCACATACGATTGTTTTTGCGTTGCATAGAGCACAGCTGTTTTAAGTCCGCTGAAAGAAAGGTCAAATGGGCGTCCCTTTACTATCCCACCTCTAAATGGATAGGCGGATGGATCACCTATTTTAGCAAGTTGCTCAACAGCAGGTCCACCTGGGAAACCTAAATTTAAAAGGCGAGCAACTTTGTCAAAAGCTTCACCAATTGCATCATCTTGTGTCTGGCCAATAAGTTCATAATCCCCAACATCTTTAATAATCACAAGCGAGGTGTGGCCGCCAGAGATGACAACACCAAGTGCTGGAAGAGGGGGCGGTTTGTCCATCATAGCCGAGTAGAGATGCGCTTCAATGTGATTGACACCGACAAAGGGTTTTTTGCTAGAAAGTGCTAGTGCTTTAGCAAAGTTGAGGCCGATTAAAAGGGCGCCAATCAGTCCCGGTCCCCTCGCGGCCGCTATTAGATCGATCTGAGCGATTGAAAAATTTCCTAAGGCTTCTTGTAAAACGGGCTCGCACATTTCAATATGGCGTCGGCACGCCATCTCGGGATAGACCCCACCATACTTTTGCAGTAGATCAGTCTGAGAGGATATCACATTGGAGTGGATAATCCGTCCATCTTCGACAAGGGCCATGGCCGTGTCATCACAGCTAGTATCAATTCCAAGAACCATCATGTGCAAGAGTTTAGCAGATTGGAGCTTTAAGCTCGATGGTAATAGAACTTCTTGCGTAACTTACCGTGAGTCGAGAAATGAGAGTACTTTAAAAAATAATGTTATAAATTCAGGTTAATAGCTAGAAGGCTTGAACCCATCGAATCGCTGCTGTTTTCCATGCTAGATCACGTGCTTCTTGAATCTCTCTAGTACGAGTTAAATACTCTTCACTATTAACCCAGCAGTTCCCGCAAAATGGAATTTAAAAAATTAATTTAATATTATTTGTTTTTTGAAATTACCTCTATTGCCATAAGACATATCACTACCATTACTCCCCTAGGGAGCTTTCTTTCATTGCTATATCTATGCACACACTTACT
>CAMAUB010000137.1 GCA_945861315.1 Chlamydia trachomatis | reverse complement strand
CGTATGGTTCCAATTCCACTGCAGCGAGTACATGCACCTTCAGCCACATTGAAGCTAAAGCGGCCAGGAGCATAGCCGCGCGCTTGTGCATCGGGAAGTGTTGCAAAAAGAGTGCGCACTTCATCGAAGATTTTAATGTAGGTAGCTGGGTTGGAACGGGGATTTTTACCGATGGGGGATTGATCAATGGCAATCACTTTATCGATCTTTTCAATCCCTTCGATTTTTTTATGTGGGCCAACTGGATGCTCAGCTTTGTGCAAAGCGTTGGCAAGAGCGGGATAGAGGGTTTCAGAAATAAGAGATGATTTTCCCGATCCTGAAACGCCCGTTACGGCAATGAGCAGGCCAAGGGGAAAAGCGGCAGTGCAGTTTTTAAGATTGTGATGAGTGGCACCAATAATGGAGAGATAGTCATCACTTGTTCGTCTTGTAGAGGGGATTTCGATCTTTTTTTTGCCGCTAAGATAGGCGCCTGTGAGTGATGTTGGATGTGCAAGCAACTCTTTTAGGGTTCCATTTAAAAGAATCTCTCCCCCTTCGCGTCCAGCACCTGGGCCAAAATCTACAATGCGGTCAGCTGCCCATATGGTCTCTTCATCATGTTCAACGACAATGACTGTGTTACCAACATCGCGCAGATGTTTAAGGGATGCAATGAGCTTTTGGTTGTCGCGCGGATGGAGGCCAATAGAGGGCTCATCTAGAACATAGATAACACCTACTAAGCCAGATCCAACCTGAGAGGCTAAGCGCACGCGCTGTGCTTCACCCCCAGAAAGGGTGGGGGCGCAGCGGTCTAGTGAGAGGTAGCCAAGGCCAACATCTGTGAGAAAACGCAGACGCCTGCGAATCTCTTTGAGCAGTTCATCTGCAATGAGCCTCTCTTCATCTGTTAGGGAGGGTGTTTCAAAAAAAGAGGAGAGCTCACCGATGGTTTTATGCATGAGTTCAAAGATTTTGTGGCCGCAAAAGCGTGTGACGCTTGGATAGGGTTTGAGGCGACTACCTTCGCAGGAGGGGCAAAGCTGCTGGTGCATCAGCTTTTCCATCTTTTTTTTATAAAGATCGCTTTTAGCATCGCCATACCGTTTTTTAGCATCAAAAAGGACGCCGCGCCAATGAACATATTCAGTCCAACTAACCGGGCGATCTGGGTGGACAAATTGCATGGCTGTCCACTTTTTTTTGGTACCATGAAGGAAGATATCTTGTGCTTTTTTAGAAAGGTCTTTCCAGGGAGTATCAACATCAAAGTCGTAGATTTGCGAAAGATTGCGATAGATATTGCCATAGCGCACAGTTGCATAGTTTCCAGCAATTGAGCAACAATCTTCTGATATAGAGAGATTTGGATTGATGACTTTTTCAAGATCGAACGTTTGAGTTTCCCCAAGTCCAAGGCAGGTTGGACACATGCCCGATGGACTGTTGAAGGAAAAATCGTGCGGCTCAAGTGAGGGGTAGTAGACGCCCGCCTTGGCTGAATAGGCGTGCGTAGAATAAAGCGTTTCTTGCCCAGTTTCGATGTCATGGATAATCAAGTGACCATTGCCCATTTCAAGAGCCTGTAAAATCGCTTCTGTCATGCGTGAGCGGTTTTCCGGCATATGGCGGATGCGATCGATCACAATTTCAATGTCATGGACAAGGTTTTTATCTAGGAAGAGCTCATCAGAGAGGTCGATGGGCGTTCCATCAACGCGTGCTTTTGTATAGCCACGCTTAAGCAGGTGGGCAAAATCTTCTTTGAATTCCCCCTTTTTTTCTTTGGCATAGGGGGCATAAAAGATGTAGTTGCGCCCCTCTTCAAGAGTATGAATTTTTTTAATGATTCGTTCTTTGCTTTGGCTAACAACAAGTTCGCCTGTGATTGGGCAATAGGGAGTACCAATGCGGGCGTAAAGTACGCGCAAAAAATCATAGATCTCTGTCATTGTACCAACAGTTGAGCGGGGATTTTTGCCAGCACTCTTCTGTTCAATGGCAATTGTAGGAGAGAGGCCAGTGGCAAGTTCAAGTTCAGGTTTGCTCATATCTCCAAGGTAGCGGCGTGCATAGGTGGAGAGTGACTCGATATAACGCCGCTGTCCTTCAATAAATATGGTGTCGAAGGCCATTGATGACTTCCCAGAACCGGAAACTCCAGTGAACACAATAAGCTCACCTGGAAGCAATGTAAGATTAACTTCCTTCAAATTATGGACAGCAACTTTTTTAAGAACGATTTTCATTAGATTTATTTACCAAATCGTGATAGGTTCATAGTCAATGTTTACCCGCACTAAAATTGTTTGTACTATTGGCCCAGCTTGTTCAACTCCCGAAAAAATTGATGAGCTGATTGTAGCAGGGATGAACATTGCGCGCCTCAATTTTAGCCACGGCACTCATGCAGAACATGGCAAACGCATCGACATGTTAAAAGAGGCACGAGCAAAATTTGAGATTCCTCTTGGAATCATGCTCGACACTAAGGGGCCAGAGATTCGCCTAGGTCAATTAAAAGTTGATCAATTGCAGTTAGTCATAGGGCAACGCATTTGGCTTGTCAAAGAGGAAATTGAAGGAGATGAAAATGGCATCACCTTGCGCCCTGCATCTGTGATTAATTCCCTCCGTAAAGATATGTTTATACTCCTTGACAATGGCTATATTGTTACGCACGTTGTTGAGGTGAGCAATAAGGGAGCCCTCATCGAGGTTGACCATGGTGGAATCATTCGCTCAACAAAAGGAGTAAATATTCCAGGAGCTGATATGCAGCTGCCATCATTAACAAAAAAAGATGTTGATGATATTACCTTTGGGTGTGCTCAAGATGTTGATTTGATTGCAGCATCCTTTATCCGTTCAGCGGAAGATGTCATGGCAATTCGTCATGTTTTAGAGCAAGAGGGGCGCTCTGATATCATGATCATTGCAAAGATTGAAAATGGGCGAGGCGTCGACAATTTTGACAGTATTTTGCAGAGTTCTGATGGGATCATGATTGCGCGTGGGGATTTGGGAGTAGAGTTGCCTCTTAATCAAGTTCCACGCTTGCAGAAGATGATGGTGCGTAAAAGTTATCGAGTGAGCAAATCAACAGTGACAGCTACACAGATGCTTGAGTCAATGATGGTCAATCCAAGACCTACACGTGCTGAAGCTTCTGATGTCGCCAACGCCATCTATGATAGCACCTCGGCTGTGATGCTCTCTGGTGAGACAGCAATTGGCAACTATCCAATCAAATCAGTTCGCATGATGCGCTCGATTATTGAAGAGACAGAGCTCGATTTTGATTATGAAGATTTCTTTAGAGTTTCAACAGATAAAGAGCTGCTTGATGTTGCATCAGCCGTTGCTGCTGCAAGTGTTAAGACAGCGTATGCAGCACAAGCTAAAGCCATTTTTGCATTTACTACGTCAGGTGCAACAGCTCGCTTTCTCTCAAGACTTAGACCCCGCATGCCTATTTTTGCACTTACAACTAAACCTAAAGTTTTCCATCAACTCTCTCTTTGTTGGGGAGTGATTCCACTTTTGGATCCTGAAGCAACAACCATTGAAGATGCTTACAAGAAAATCAGTGACTTTGCCGTTGAAAAAAAACTTGTTCAGTATGGCGATCTAGTGGTGATTACAGCAGGAACGCCTTTTGGCCGCGCTGGAACAACCAACATGATGATTGTCGAAAGCATTGGTGATGTCATCGTCGTTGGCTCAAGTCGACTTAAAAACTAATGTTATAGTATTTTTTAGTCGTTTATTTGTTTAATCTTAATCTTCTTTCTTGTAAACTAGTCTGTTCAATATTCTAAATAATTTAAAAAGAGGTTTTTATGGCAAGCTCTGCAGTTACGGCACCGAGATGCGTTCATGAAATGCGTAATATAACTTTTCCACTTACTTATATTTCTACTTCTACAGAGTATAAATTTTTTAGTTATCAGGGGCATTTATTCCAGTTTATTGGTTATGTTGAGCCAGACTACTTTCCTAAACTAACAGTTGGCGGGGCGCAACCAGAAATACAGCTGCATGCAGATAGGACTTACACCTACATTTTGGCTAGCCACAAGGTGGATGAGTGCCAGTTTAGGACCGATTGCCAGTCTAGCGATGAGAGCGAGCTTGTGCTTGTTCATCACAAGCCGGAATACAAGCATCAAGAGAACCGCAGATCGTTATATACTCATCCAAGCTCAAAATGAGAATTTGGGCCGCGTCAAAGCCTCGGGCTTGAACGATCGTAAACAACCCCATAT
>CAMAUB010000136.1 GCA_945861315.1 Chlamydia trachomatis | reverse complement strand
AGTTTGAGACTATAAAGCTTAACCCTATCAAGCTTGCTGTCTAACTTTCAACTGGCAGTACTATATACTCATTTTGAGCTTGAATGAGTATTATTCCAACAGCTAATAACGCGGTCATCTCGATGAAATCCCAAAATAGATAGAGAAGCTGTTGAAAGATCGAAGTGTCTTCCATAGCGCACGGGAAGCCCAATCCACGCCGGTCCAATTGCACGCGAAATATGTCCCGAGGAAAAAAGCAATACTCTCCCTTTGAGTTTTAGCAGTCGATCAAAGAGTCCCTTTACACGACTCTCAATCTGCTCACTTGACTCTCCTCCCGGGCATTCGTAGTCAAAAACATCCCATCCTGGAACCATTTTGCGAATTTCTGGAGTTGTCAATCCCTCATACTTGCCATAATTCCACTCAGCGAGCGCCTCTTCAATCTGAGGGGGATAGCCACAGATTTCAGCTGTTTGCGTTGCACGCTTTGATGGGCTTGAAAAGACATGATCAAATACCTGTCCCTTCAAAACTCTAGCCAAAGCTTTAGCCTGCTCAATTCCTTCAGGAATCAACTCAAGATCAGTAAAACTTGTATGCTGATCTGACTTTGACCACTTAGTCTGCCCATGGCGACAAATATAAATCTCTTTCAATTCACTCATATACTTGCTTGTCATATTATTTGAAGACGAATAATGTCAAGAGTAATGACACACAGCTATCTTTATCCAGGCCACTATGATCTTGTCACCCCAGATGGATCAATTGTACAAATCTATTCAAAAAGTGAGACTCAACTTGAAGTTGAAATAGAGATCCATGAGATCTCTGCCGCCTTTGTTGGCTTTTCTATCCCGATTTCATTAATCAGCTTCAACTTCAAAAGCACACTTGCCCAAATTGGCCTCAATGGCATTTGCCATGAAATAGAACTCAATCAGAGTAAAAAGAGCGCCCGTCTTAGTGTGACCATCTCGGCAATGAACTCACTTGCAAAAGAGATGGTTCCCTATATTGAAGTGGGAGCTTATGTTGGCAAACTTTTTGCAGCAGATGACCGCCGTCTTGTTCATAAGCCCAACTATCTTGACCGAATGTTTGGTCGCTCAGACAGAGAGGGGCGCCCTCTTCTCTCTCTTGGCGGACTTCAAGGCTCACGCCATCTCACCATCGAACAAGTGGATGGGCGGATCGTTGCTTTCTTAGCGCTTAGTGAAGGTCGAATGGAATATGATAAAAGTGTACACGGCTTTTTCCCAACCCTTGGTCGTGCAATCAAAGAAAAAATGCCTGTTCGTGCTATGCTTCATCTTCACCAATATTGGCATCCCAATGTTCCTCGACTTGTTGAAGCAGATAGCATGCTGCTTGTTTGCTCCCAGCAACTGCACATTAGAACTGTTTTTGCGCGCGTTGTCGACTCTCTTCTCCCAGATGGAATTTTACACACAAACGCCAACATCCTACAACCAGACACCGAAGCTTCCGGAGATATCTACGAGCTTTATGGCACCTCTTCAAAGGAGATTTACGATATTCCTCTTGAATTTTTCACTCTAGAACCACACCGAGAACATGTCTTTTTTTCAGATCGTGACCAACTTCAAGAGTGCTTAGAAGACCCAAAGATTATTTTTGACACATTCGAAAATTCTCCCGAACCAAAAACAGATCGTGCCTCTGTCTTTATTGTTAAAGGAAGCCAAATGCTTGCACTCACAAAAGAGGATTGGATTGCAACTAATCCTCCATTACAATCTTTTCCAGGTATCTCGCACACACAAAGACAAGCTTTAGCAGCTGAACGCTACATCGCCCAACAACCCTCCTACCCCTTTCTCAAAGCAATTGAACAAGGATTGATCACAAGTCAAGGTGTGTTGTTTACCCGTTTTTTCCCCTCACCTTTGCTCAAGCGGATGTTACTCTCTTTTCATGTTCAAGCCCACCTTATGGGTATCTACTTTCAATACCCTTCTCGCTCTGGTGGGGAATTCTTCTCTCAAGAAGATCGCTCTATGCTCGTTGACCTTGTCAACCTTGGCATTCCCGTCTTTTGGGCAGATAAACGCTCAGGCAAAATCCTCCAATATATTCAACGCCCCGCAAAAACCTCAGGCCTTTTTGTCCCACTCAATAAAATTGATACTTTTCTGAAAGCAACATTCTTTGGCATCTATGGCTCCAATCTTCGCGAAGGTGAATTTGAAGGAGAGCTCACTAAACTACTCAATGGAATCCTTGAGATGCGCAAGGAGGTCTCTCACCCCCAACTCAAAAGCACAACACCTCTTGCTCTTGTCACAGGAGGGGGACCTGGCGTCATGGAAGTTGGTAACCGCGTAGCCAAATCTTTGGGAATCTTGTCATGCGCAAATATTGTTGACTTCACAACTAAAGAGGGTTCCGTTGTCAATGAACAAATCCAAAACCCACACGTCGAGGCTAAAATGACCTATCGCCTCGACCATCTCGTTGAAAGACAAGCTGAATTCTACCTTGATTTCCCCATCTTCCTCATGGGTGGTATTGGAACTGACTTTGAATATAGCCTAGAAGAGGTGCGCCACAAAGTTGGAGCACGTCCAGAAGCGCCAATCATTCTTTTTGGCCCTCCCGACTATTGGCGCCAAAAAATCACCTCTCGCTTTACGGCTAATCTTAATAGCGGCACCATCAAGGGATCTGAGTGGGTGAGCAACAGCTTTTTTTGCATAGAAAATGCTGCCCAGGGACTGAAAATCTACCGCGATTACTTCAATGGTAAGCTCAATATTGGGAAGAAAGGCGCTGTCTATAAGGAGGGCTTTGTCCTCCCAAATTCCTAAATTCAGCCATTTTAATGGCTGAATTTGATAAAAGGTTCTTAGAAGCTGAATGCGCCTTTGATAGCAAGGTAGTTAGAGCGCTGACACACGAACTGTCCCTCTTCTGAATAGCCATTGTGAAATTCCAAGAAAATTCTGAACTTGCGTCCAACATATTGTAGTTTGCTCCACTCAACACCAAGTGCGTATGTTTGATCAATATCAAAGCTGTGTTCTTCCCAGGAGAGGAAGTTCATTGCAAAGAAAGGTTGAACATAGAGCCGGTTAAAGCAATCTCTCATTCCAAAAACACGAATTTCTGTTCCCCATTCAAAATAGAATGGTTGTGTGAAAAATTCACGATCACGCCAGATAATATCTCCAACCCCAAGATAAAGACGAATCGCTGTATTAAGTTGATAAGATGCAAATAAATCGATCCCATTGTCGCTTAAATTACGACGATCAAAGCCTGGACTGGAAATTAAGAACTCATCTCCAATGTGGGATGAAAGATGCCAAAAGCGAAAGCGCCAAGACCATTTATTAACTGCATAGGTTGGCATAAATGCCACAAAAAAATCAGAATTGACAAGGCCAGCTTTCGGATGATCTAAATCAAAAACAGAAAAAACCCCCGCTTGAAGTCCAATATCCATATCTCCATGCCAGCGCCAAACATCTAGCCATCGATAGAAGATAAAATCATCTCCAAAAATCACCGCCCCTACATGCTTGCCTACAACATCATCATTAAAGCGTAGTGCGGCAGAATTCATTACCTGACGTGGATCAGCAATGAGGGGTTGAAATAAAACTGTATTTTGTGGAAACCAAACTCCCCTTACTCCACATCCAGGAACTGGCATCATACACATAGACTGAAAAGCACTTGAACATTCCAATTGCTCAGCACACGCTTCATTACAACACTTGAGCTGGCAAAGAAACTCTTCAGGTAAACAACTAACTCTCTCTACACAAGAAATACACGGAATGTCATGGACAAAGCAGATGATTGATTGAGAGATCAGCTCATTTCTTGGTAGGTTGAAAATATAGACAGTCCCATTAAGAACGATCACCCTCACTCGAAATTCATAATAATGCATATCAACCAAAGCCTGTACATAACCCGTTAGATAGTCATCATCTACATTTGCAATATGAGTTTGAGGAATATTATCTGAACGGGAGCGGGGCACAGCATTATTACAATAGTAATCAGAGATACAAACTTTTGCATCAAGAGGGAAGCAGAGCAAGAGCAATAGACTGCAGAGCTTTTTCATCAAATTCGATTTATATCTTGATAAGAAGAATATTGCAACAACCAACACTTTGGTTTAGGGCCCTTAGAACTTCTCTTCACAATCCGAATCAGGAGATTTTTTGTATAGTCGATTAAGTCCGGAATGATAATTTTGACCTGCGTGAAAGCCTCGCGATTGACAGATCGTAACTGACCCAATATTAGAAATATGGGGTC
>CAMAUB010000135.1 GCA_945861315.1 Chlamydia trachomatis | reverse complement strand
GTTAAAAACAAATTTTCCTGATCTTATTTATGCAGGGACAATCCAAAGAGAGCTTCTTAAAGAGCCTCTTTATATGAATGAAGTGCTGTCTAAAAATAACTTAAAACTAGGCAAGGCTCCAACAAGCTTAACAGCTAGTTGGTTTCGCTCTGACCTATTTGAAACGATCGACAAAATCAATACAACATACATGATTAGGTGGGGACTAGACCTTTATTGTCGTATTGAGGCATTGAAGGAAAAAAGAATTGAGAGAATCGATGCTTTTCTTGTCGATTTTGATTTTGGAATTTTCACCTATAAAAAAGCTTTAATACATGCAACTGAGACATGGAGCACTTTGAGTAAAAACTATGGAAGGCGATCTGCCCTAGCGTGGTTTTTCACGCTTAATCATTTTGAACTTACGCGTTTTGCCCTTCGTCACTTTAAAAATCAAATTTTTAGAAAGTGACCTTAAATCTTTTCGTTGTGATTTATCGAAACTTAATGCTAAGCTTAGCCCATAGCAGGAGAATGAGATGGTGGAATTCAGCGGATGGACATCAGAGTTCAAAGGGGTTGAGATAATCAGTCACAACCCTCTAAGTGCATTTTGGAATGGTGCTTTTTCTCCAGATTTACAAGTTAGAGCACAAGTTGATAAGCGCTTCCTCCCTTTGTTGTATGTAGCAGGAATGGGGGGCTTTGCGCTCTCGCTGCCTTGGCGTATTTGCTATGTTGTAGGCGATATTATGACAATGTGCTTTCGTCAAAGTGGCTTATTAATTGCAGGTGGTTCACTTGGCCATTTCATTTCAGCTGTGATCGGAATCGCCTGTCCTCCAGTTGCTTATAAAATTGATGATTGGATTCAACACAATTGGACTATCTACAAAGCTCACAAAGTTGAAACGTGGTGTTTCTCCATGTGGATTAGAAACAAGCCTGATTTTAAAAATTTATTTACTGAAGCGGCTGAGATTTGCGTAAAGCATCAGTTGTTTGATAGTCAGACATTGCCTGGAAAAAAATTAGAACAGTGTTGCATGGTGGGCATTTTTTTGATGCTGCGGCAGGATGGTGTGTTAAAAGCTTTTTTGTCGGGTGGAATGCGCTTTGATATTAACATTAAAAAGGTCTATGATTCCTCTATGGGAAAAGAAGTTTGCTTGAAAGATGCGATCGAGGTTCTTGAAGATAAAAGTCATAAATTGACGGCTGAAAGGTTTTACGATTTACTAGCTGATGACAGTAATAACTTAGTAGAAGAAAAATATTTTATCACTCTTCTTAGAAGAGTTGTTGAAAAAGTGTTAGCAGTATCTGGAATGGATTCGTTAGAGAGAAAATTTTTCCCTAAGCCCACTGACGGAAGATGAGGTTGAATTAATATAATTGTGATGCTATCGTAGCTGAAAACTTACACTAGTGTTCAGAAGATGGGGATTGCCAATTACTTAACTTTCATCAGAATATTTATCAGCCCCATTTTCATGTTTCTTTATCTAGAATATGATCTGATAGGTTTAAGCCCGCTTCTCCTTCCTTATATTCTTCTTTTCTTACTGGCTGTTTCTGAGCTTTCAGATGCTTTTGATGGCTATTTTGCACGTCGCTTTCATCAAGTGACGGATTTAGGTAAGTTGCTCGATCCAATGGCAGATAGCATCTATCGCATCTCGGTTTTCCTAACTTTTACTCAGCCGCCAATCAAGCTACCTCTTTTATTGGTTTTTGTTTTCTTGTATCGAGACTCAGTCATCAGCACGCTGCGCACGATTTGTGCTTTGAGAGGGTTTGCCCTGGCGGCTAGAGCTACTGGAAAAATCAAAGCAATTTTGCAAGCAGGAAGCATTTTTATAATTACGATTATGCTTATTCCTTACACACTTAATGTGGTCTCACAATACGCCTTACGCCTCACCTCTATCTGTGTTGTATCAATTTCTGCTGCTTACGCTCTTTATTCAGGGGTGGAGTATATTTGGGCTAATAGAGACTATGTTCTGCGTTTGCTGACAACTAAGGGCGAAGAGAACAGTTAGGGCTCGTAAAGTCGCTTTTCGAAAGAACTCTATTCAAGTTGTCCTGGTTTCTAAACTGCCCCCGCAGCAGAGTTGTTTCTACGGTTGAAGCTTGATCTTCACCCTTTCTTGCCAGCACACAAAAATGCGTTGCCGTTAATGAGACAGCGATACTTTCCGTATCTAAAAGAGAAGAGAGAGAATCTGCAATTTCAGCTGTTAAACGCTCTTGCAGTTGGGGACGATGTGCATGGAAGCGAACGATGTCATAAATTTTCGAAAAACCGAGCAATTTTGTGCTGGGGATATAGGAAATTGTAGCCTTGCCGATCATTGGGATTAGATGGTGCTCACAGAAGCTGACAAAGGCAATGTCGCGAATTGTAACAATCTCATCCCCTTTAATGTTCTGTTCATAGTGAGTCACTTTTGGAAAATTGTTTGGATCAAGCCCATCAAAAATTTCATCGACATACATTTGAGCAACCCTTTTAGGGGTTTGTGCAATTGATGGATCGCTCAGGTCTAAGCCTAAAATCTCAAGAATTTCCCCTATTTTTTGGGCGATTAAAGCTTTTTTCACTTTTTCAAATACTCCTCAAGAGGACCATTGAAAACCTCAATGGTATCTTCATGAAAGGAGATAATTTTTGTAGCAAAATGGTCGAGCAAATCACGGTCGTGTGTGACTACAATCGCTGTTCCCATATAGTCATTAAGTCCCCAGGCCAAAGCAGACACAGCTTCAAGGTCGAGGTGATTATTCGGCTCATCGAGAATAATAAAATTGTGCTCTTCAAGCATCATTCCACCCAAAATCAGTCGAGCTGTCTCTCCACCAGAGAGGGTTGAAACGCTTTTAAATGCATCATCTCCCCCAAAGAGCATCTTACCTAGCACTCCGCGTATATCTTGATCATAAAGCCCACCCTTACGCGTCCTTAGCCAGTCAAAAGCAGTCTCATTATCTTTTCGTGAGATCAAATCTGTATGCTCTTGAGGGAAATAGCTCACCTTTACTTGGTGTCCATACTCAAGCTGTCCTTTATCGGGAGTAAGCTTTTTCGCAAGCAATTTCATCAAAGTTGTTTTGCCAAGTCCGTTGTTTCCAATGACACCAATTTTATCTCCACGTTGAATCTCAAGAGAAAAGTTTTTGATGACAGGATGATCATAGCTTTTTGAAAGATGCTCTACTTTACAAATAATCTTCCCAGGATCTGACTCAAGGCGGGGAAAACGAATATAGGGGCGTTGAATATTTGTTTTTTTCATATCTGCAGGCTGTAGCCGCTCAATTTCTCGCATGCGAGATTGTACCTGGGAGGCGCGTGTTCCTGCGCTGAATTTTGAGACGAACTCCTTCAACTGTTTCACTTTTTTCTCTTTTGATTTAATGTCAGCCTCTTCTCTTGAGCGCACCTGCGATTTCATTTCTACCATTTGATCGTAATTACCCGGATAGACAATTAGCGTATCATAATCAATGTCAGCGATATGTGTAGTTACTGCATTGAGGAAATGACGATCGTGCGAGACAACAATCAATGTACCATTATAGCTATGTAAAAAGTCTTCTAGCCAACCAATTGAACCCATATCAAGGTGGTTGGTCGGTTCATCAAGAAGCAGAGCTTGTGGATTTCCAAATAGGGCCTGACAAAGCAGCGCTCTAAATTGCATATCTGTTGGAATTGTGCGCATTTGTTGTTCATGCAACTCAAGAGGGATTCCTGATCCAACTAGGAGCTCCTCTGCGTTAGCTTCTGCACTATAGCCATCTTCATCTGCAATAATCTCTTCAAGTGTCCCAAGGCGCATACCCACACTCTCACTGATCTCACCTTCATAGAGTTTATCGCGCTCTTGTAGAGCGCTCCAAAGGCGCTGATTGCCCATAACCACCACGTCTATGGCCCGCATACCAAGGAAGTCTTCAATATTCTGGCGTAAAATACCCACTTTGTGTGGAAGAGAAATATTTCCACTTGAAGGGGAGACCATCCCCATAATGATTTTTAATAAGGTTGACTTACCAGCGCCATTTGGTCCAGTTAGACCATAGCGATTGCCTGGATTAAAGGTTGCTGAAACATCATCAAATAGGACTCTTGTTCCAAAAGTCTTTGAAATTCTATCTAAAGTAATACTCATAGCGAAGGAGTATAGCCGAATATATATACTCATTCAAGCTCAAAATGAGAAATTTGGGCCGCGTGAAAGCCTCGCAATTGATCGATCGTACACGACCCCATATTTCTAATATTGGGTCGTGTACGATCGATCAATTGCGAGGCTTTCACG
>CAMAUB010000134.1 GCA_945861315.1 Chlamydia trachomatis | reverse complement strand
CCCGTTTGCGATCGTTCAACTCCGGGAGCTTTGGCGCAGTCTGAGATGATGAAGTTATTCTTGGACGGGCCCTTAATCCATCCTTTCATCTGGAATAAAGCTCTTGTCATGAAAGTCAAATGAACTGGTTTACCGTGCCATAAGGCCTTGAGCTGATTCTCTTGGTAAGATTGATAGCGGAAGCGAGCAATGCGAAAATAGCGAACAATAACTCCCCGCTCCGGAGCAAAAAGTAGAGCTAGAAGAGCAATAGTCGATGCAACAATCACAATCATTGGTCCAGTTGGAATGCCAGTGAGAGACAAAAGCGTCCCCACAAACCCACTTGTCATACCAAACAGTGCTGATA
Organism: Chlamydia trachomatis; assembly: GCA_945861315.1. GTDB lineage: Bacteria > Chlamydiota > Chlamydiia > Chlamydiales > JAAKFR01 > JAJACK01. The sequence continues at coordinate 3,980 of CAMAUB010000134.1, read as the reverse complement.
ACAAAAACATCTTAGGCAGTTTATTAGTAAACTGACGGGCGGCAATGGGTGGGGCAATGAAGAGAGCTGACATCATGATCACTCCCACGCTGCGAATTCCAATAACTACTGAAAGTGTTACCATTGAGATGAAAAGAAGTTCGATTCCTCTTCCAGCTAATCGGTTTGTTTTGGCAAAAATTGGGTCAAAAGAGGAAGCGAGAAGCGGCTTATAAAAGAGTACAAGAGCTGAGATGACAAGCGCAGAAAAAGAGGCGTAGAGCACAATATGGCCATCTGTCATCGTGGCTGCTTGACCATATAAAAAGACTTGGATCTGCCGAAACTGACCAGGATGTGTGCCCTGAACAATGCTTGCAACAAGCGTTCCCATTCCAAAAAAAGTGGCAAGGACAAAGGTGAGTGCAGCATCTTCTTTCACTTTGAGGCGACTCTTTAAAAAATTTACTAAGAAAAATCCGAGCAATCCAAAGACAAAGGCTCCAATTAGCACAAGAAACTCCATTGAAATCCAAGCTGAAGAGAGTACTGCAAGTGTGACGCCTGGGTAGCTAGCGTGAGCCAAAGTCTCACCAATAAGAGTGCGCTTGCGCACAAAAAGAAGGACGCCGACAAGAGAGGCTGAAAGAGCCATTAATATCGACCCAATCAAAGGAGCTCTCATTACAGGATCAAAGATCATGTAACTAACCCCGTAGCCTTCTGCTTGGTCAACTTGGCAACTTTCTCAAAAAGCAAATTCTCTTTTCCAAAAGCGCTGTGGAGATGCGTTTGTGTCATCACCTCGTCAACAGGTCCAACAGCAACTAAGCGCCTATTGAGTAAAATGACGTAATCAAACCTTTGTTTCACCTCTTCTAGATCGTGGTGGATAACAAAAATCGTCTTTCCCTCCTGCTTAAGCTCCACTAAAATCTCTGAAATTACCATGGATGATGCTTCATCAATCCCCGCAAAGGGTTCATCTAGAAAGTAGATATCAGCATTGCTAACCAAAGCACGTGCAAGAAAAGCACGACTTTGTTGCCCACCAGAGAGTTCCCTGATCTGCCGATTTTGCACAGCTTTAAGCCCCACTTTCTGTAGACACTGTTCAACTAGTTCATGGTCACTGCCTTTTGGACGCTCAAACCAACGCAATTTTCCAAAGCGACCCATCATCACAAGATCGTAAACAGTGATAGGAAAGTCCCAGTCAACCGATTGAAATTGAGGCACATAACCAATAACACTTCCCTTTTGAAAAGAAATAGTTCCAGAAGTTGGGCGCACAAGCCCCATAGCCGCTTTCAAAAGAGTACTTTTGCCAGCTCCATTTGGTCCAACAATTGCGACAAGCAGCTTTTCAGGGATTTTTAAAGAAACATCCCAAAGAGCTGGAGTTTTTTCATAGTCTACAGTTAATTGATCAGCAACCAAGCTCATTGAGATCTCATCAATTCCCTTGAGATGACGCCAACATTGTGCGAGATCATCTCTAAATAACTTCCTGCATTGCCCATTGCATCTCCAAATAAAGGTTCCTCTGCTAGAGAAATTGGCACACCTCTCTCTTTGCTTGCCCTCATAATTTTTTTTAGAGAGTCACGACTTAAGTTTGACTCGGGGAAAAGGACAAAAACTCCATATTTCTCTACATGCGTTAAAATCTTATAGACATCGGCAATAGAAAGTTGTGCGTCAGGAGCCAGTCCCTCTGGAGCGGCGCAGCGGCTGCGCCAATTCAATTCGTTGGGTTGGGCCAAATAACGGCGCGTAAAGTAATGGAAAGCATCGTGGCTAGTGACTAGATAGCGTCTGTCAGAGGGAATGGACTGCATCGTTTGATAAACAATGCGATCAGCAGATTCCATTTTTGAAAAAAGTCTCTCTCCAGCAATCGTATACTCACGAGCGTGTGCAGGGTCAACATCACAAAGAGCATTGACGATCGTGCGAATTGTGCGCATCCATAGGGTAATATCCATCCAAATATGGGGATCATATTGATTATCAATTTTTAAAATTAAAGAAGGATCTTCTTTTAAAATAGGATCCCCTACAGCAACTGCCTTAGGGTTTCTCTCTAAGTTTTCACGCATTGATGCAGAGTGCTCAAGACCAAGTCCATTATAGAAAATGATATTGGCATGTAAAAACTTCTCATCATCCCCTTTAACAAGCTCATAGGAGTGAGGATCTAGCTCTCCATGTACTAAAGAGAGCGTATCTACATAATCGCCTCCAACTTCTTGGACAATATTATCGATCATTTCAATAGTTGAGAGAACCTTAACCTTTCCATTCTCATGCCACCATTCGCGATCTTTCGTACTTGAAAGACAACTGCAGAGTAGAAGTGTGATTAAACAACAGATTTGACGCATGATTCCAACAACTCTTTTTCATAAATTCCATTTGAACAGCCCGAAGAAAATACAAACCTAAATCCGTAATGTCCAACAAGACTCATCCTTTTTACCTCAACATTTGGCAGTGCCGCTCCACCTTGAACACACAAGGCACATGGGCACTGTTTTTGAAGTTTCTGACAATCGATTTCATCTCCTTCAAGATATAGCTGCCCCTCTTTTAATTCTAATTTGAGCCCTTCCTTCTCCTCTTCAATTAAATGCCTTGCAACATCATCAAAAAGAGGAAGATAAAACCCAGGTTGGGCTAAATCTGAGTCAAGTGGCACCTCTGCCCACAAAGGAACTCCAAGCTCATGAGCCAAGCGTCTTCCAGCTCCTGTTCCAAAGGGCGAAATTGCTGGGGCATGGGTGAGAAAACTCATATTTTCAATCACTCCCACAATTGGGACACCCATTTTCTGAAAAACAGCTGCTGATTTACGTACATCTAAAAGAGCCAACTCATTAGGCATAGTCACCAAAACAGCTCCATTTAAACGAATTTGTTGACAAATTGTGAGGTGAATATCACCTGTTCCAGGGGGAAAATCAATTAAAAAAGTATCAGGATCGCCCCAATTTACGTTATGAAACATCTGCGTAATCAACTGATTGGCAATAGGAGCTCTCACAGCCGCATCTTTTCGAAAATGATTCAAAGATAAAGTAGCAATACCCGATGCATAGGCAGGAAACAGCGTCTCTCCAACTCTTTTAGGAGGCTCATCCTGAGGCAAGAGGTAGGGAATGGATGGTCCATAAAGATCAGCATCTAGAAGAGCAACACGCTGCCCAAGCCTTTTACAGGCAAGCGCCAACTGAACAGCTATCGTTGACTTACCTACCCCCCCTTTTCCTGCTGCTACTGCAAAACTCTTCATAAGACTATCAATATAACTTTTTTCTACAGAAAAATTCAACCTCAGAAAAAAAGTTAATGAAAAAAAAGCCAGGATTAGTTAATTAATATAGTCACAATTGTAAATGTTTCTAAAAATTAAGGAGAAATCATGACCACAACTAAGGTAAGTAAAGAAGAACTTGATACGCTAATAGAGAAAGCGATAAAGAAAGTTTCAGGTTCAAAAGAAAATGATCTATGCAAATATATCCCAGGTCCAGCCGGCGGTTATATGCACCATTTTACTATGCGTAAAATTAAAAATGCTGCACCAGAGCAATTATTTGAGCTTCTTCAAAAAAATATCATCAACTCTTCAAAACCAAGAGCACTTGACCCTAAGCCTCGTGCACCTAGAGGATCTCGTAAAAGACGCGATTTTATTAGTTTTACCCGAACAGACATTGAGCGTGTGCTAGATCTAGCAAGACGCGTTGGCGACGATGATCTTATGGCACGTTTCAGCCCAAAACGTTCACTTCCTGCTCTAAAGCGTGAATTGATCCGCTCTGTTCGTGAAAACCGCGTTAATGAAGATCTTTGGCGCACGTACGCTGAAGCGATTGTAACATTGCAAAATACTGATGATGTTTTGGATAGAGATTTCTAATCTGAATTCAAATCACATCAAATTGGTAAAGGCAGCTCTAAAAGAGCTGCCTTTTTTTTATTTTCATCTTCGCATT
>CAMAUB010000133.1 GCA_945861315.1 Chlamydia trachomatis | reverse complement strand
AACGTGCATTCACCTCAATTACGCGGTAGTCATTTGCCTGCGGATTGACTGCATACTGAATATTGCACTCACCAACAACACCAAGATGTCGAACCGTTTTGATCGCCACCTCTCGCAGCAAATGATACTCTTCATTGTTCAATGTTTGTGAGGGTGCAACAACAATGCTCTCCCCCGTATGGATCCCCATCGGATCAAAATTTTCCATATTGCAAACAGTGATCGTATTTCCATCACAATCACGCACAACTTCATACTCAATTTCTTTCCAACCTAAAAGAAACTCTTCAATTAAAATCTGCGAACACCCACAAAGAGCTTCTGTTGCACGTGTAATCAATTCTTTTTTATTAGAAACTTTTCCAGATCCCATTCCCCCGAGCGAGAAAGCGGAGCGAAGCATAACTGGATAACCAATTCTTTCAGCTGCCTCAAGCGCTTTTTCAACAGTTGTTGCCGTTTCACTCACTGCTGTTTTAACATTAATTTCAGCAAGTGCTTCTTTAAAAAGCTGTCGATCTTCAGTCACTCGAATTGTTTCAACCGATGTCCCCAAAACTTTGACCTGATATTTTTCAAACACTCCAGCTGCATCAAGAGCTACACCTAAATTGAGTGCTGTTTGCCCACCAAAGCCGAGCAAAATTCCATCGGGACGCTCCTTTTCAATGATCTTTGTTACGATCTCTTCATTAAGAGGAAGAAGATAGACCTCATCGGCCATCCCACTGTCTGTTTGAACTGTTGCAATATTTGGGTTGACAAGGACCGTGCGATACCCCTCTTCCTTCAACGCTTTGATTGCTTGCGAACCTGAATAGTCAAACTCCCCCGCTTGACCAATTCGCAACCCACCAGAACCTAGAATTAAGATTGTAGGCATTGATAAAACCTCTCAAAAAACCAGTTTGTATCCATTGGCCCAGGCTTGGCCTCCGGATGGAATTGAACTGCTACAAAAGGGAACAACTCATGTTCGATCCCCTCAACAGATTGATCATTCAAGTTGCGAAATGTGACACGCCACCCTTGCGGCAAGCTCGCCTCATCAACAGCAAACCCGTGATTTTGACTCGTAATAAAACATTTACCTGATTCTAGTTGCATACAAGGCTGATTTTGCCCACGGTGGCCAAATGGAAGTCTATAGGTTGTGCCCCCAGCTGCTAGTGCCATCAGCTGATTTCCAAGACAGACACCATAGATCGGCTTTCCTATTTTCATCGCTTTTTGTAAGATTGCAATAGTTGTGACACATGTTTGCGGATCTCCTGGTCCATTGGAGTAAAAAACTCCATCAAAGGGCTCACCTGTATAATCGTAGTCAAAAGGTACTCGAACAAGCTCGATCGGGAATTTTTGCAGCTCATTGATCATACTCTGCTTTACGCCACAGTCGACTAAAATCACCCGCTTTTTACCCTTGCCATACACCTGTTTTTGCTTTTTTGAAACTCGCTCAACTAAATGTTGTTTGTTTGTGTCAATAAAAGATTTGGCATCACGTCTTGTGCTGATCACTCCAAGTAGAGTCCCAGCACTTCGCAGCTTCTTGGTCAAAGCACGCGTATCGACGTCCGTTAAGATTGGAATGCCGGCTTCAGATAACCATTCCAACAAAGAGCGTAGGCCCCTGTGGTGGCTCCACCCCTCACAACACGAGGAGACGACAACGCCGCTTACATGAATCTTCTCAGATTCCCAGTGCTCCATTTTAGGGACGCCATAATTTCCAATAAGTGGGTAGGTAAAGACCAGAATCTGGCCAGAAAAGGAGGGGTCTGTCAAGCTCTCATAGTAGCCACACATCCCCGTTGTAAAGACAACTTCACCGGAAATCTCAGCCAGTTGCACCATAGCCGGCAGGCTTCCTTCAAAGCACTCCCCATTCTCAAGTGTTAAATATCCCCTCATGACAAAAAAAAACCACCCTGGTTATAGGATGGCACGCGTGTTAAGTTTTTGATTATCTAAAGCTTTCATTTCCAAAAAAGTATAGCTAAATTCCCTATTCTTATCAAGGTCTAATTAGCATTTGGTTGGAGACGGGCGTAATTTCGCAAGCAATTTTTTGAATCGCTTTAATCCAATCCTCCCGTCTATTCATAGCAGGCAGCCGATAAGCTTTTAATCCATTTTTTTCCACAACTGGCATATATTCAGTCTCAATTTCAAAAAGAGTTTCGATATGATCTGAAGTAAAGCTAATAGGCACAAACACAACCTGTGCTCTCCCTTGCGACCACTCATTGATCTGTTTACAAACATCAATCGTATAGGGGCGAATCCACTCACCTTTGCCAAATTTTGACTGGAAAGAGAGACGACCTATCAGCTTTGGAAAGAGCTCCATTACCCTATTAAAAGAAGCTTCACATTCTCCTTGATATGGATCGCCCCCCGTAATATAGGATTGAGGAAGGCCATGAGCTGAAAAAAGTAAAATTGTCTCCTCTTCTTTTAATTGATGTTCAACAAGATAGTCTCGAATCATCTTTTGAATCACAGCGACAAAAGAGGGGTGAGTTGGATATGATTTAATCCAACGCATTTTCTGCACAACATTCTTAGTTAAATTCTTTTTGAAAAAACGAGCGATACTTCCAGTTGTAGCAAAAGTAAACTGAGGGAACATGGGAAAGACACGAATCTCATCACAACAAAGTTGCTCAAGGGTTTGCCGAAAAAGCTTGTGTGTTGCAGGCAAATAGCGATGAAACGTCAAGACAGGTTTATTGAGTGTTTGTCTAAGCGCATCAGCAATAGCTTCAGTGTCATAGTAGATAGGAGAGCCATTGCCAATTTTGGCATAATCATGAGTTACTTTCTTTGCCCGCTTTTTTGCCACATAGTAAAAAAGCATGTAATTGATCACTTGTGGCAATCCAGTTCTAAGCACATCACGATCAGTTAAAAGGGCTCGCAAAAAATGTTCCACCTCTTTAAGAGTACGAGGCCCCCCAAAATTTGCGATGAGATAAACAATACCCTTCAAGGAGATAACCTACTTTGTACCCAATGATCATTGATTTTAGCATAAAGAAAACGATCATGCAATCGATTTTCCCTCCCCTGCCAAAACTCAAAGCGGTGAGGAATCACCCGATATCCTCCCCAATTCATTGGGCAAGGAACTGTTTTTTTTGCATACTGTTTTTTCAATGCACCAAACATGTCTGTGAGCTCTTCTCTTGTTACAATGGGAGTGCTTTGAGCAAACACCGTTGTAGCAATTTGAGCCCCTTTAGGCCGTGATGCAAAATAGGTGCGTGAAATAGAGCGTGAAACTTTTTCCACCCTTCCTTCAATATTGACTTGACGAAAAATTTCCTTCCACCAAAAAGTAAGAGCCACTGAAGAATTTACATCCATTTGCTCAGCCTTGCGACTTGCATAACCAGTAAAAAAAAGAAAGCCTCCTCGATCGACCCCTTTGAACAATACTGTGCGTGATGAAGGATGCCCAAGAGGAGAAACCGTAGATAGAGTCATTCCATTAGGTTCCATCACCTCACATGTGAGCGCTTCATCAAACCAATTGGAGAACTGCACAAATGGATTTTCTTCAACTTGCTCAAGAGCGTGATTGCCATATTCAAGCCTCAATTTCCAACTAGATTGTTTCATGCCTTTCATGTTATATATCTTTTCGATATGAACAAGCTATTTTTGAAAGATCTCAAATTTGGAGGCAAACGCGTCTTACTGCGAGTCGACTTCAACGTACCACTTGATGCAGATGGTTGTGTCACCGATACAACGCGCATTGATGCATCACTGCATACAATTCGCTACCTTCTAGAGCATGGTGCTTCCATAGTCATTATGAGTCATTTAGGAAGACCTCAGGCAGAGGTGAATCCCGAATTTTCTCTCAAGCCTGTAGCCATAGAACTTGCTGCCTTACTCAAGCATCCTGTCAAAATGGCACCAGATGTGATTGGACATGAGACAGAAAATATGGTCTATACCCTGCAACCTAATGAGATTCTACTCCTTGAAAACCTTCGATTCCATCGCGCAGAAGAATATCCTGACGAAGACCCCGACTTTGCCAAAAAACTCGCTTCCTACGGTGATATCTATGTCAATGATGCCTTTGGAACAGCCCACCGCAAACACAGCTCTACCTATACCCTTCCCAAACTCTTTCCAAAAGCAGCAGCAGCCGGCTTTCTTATAGAAAAAGAGATCCACTACCTTAGCGAAATTCTCGACAATCCAAAACGCCCTTTCATTGCCTTAATTGGTGGCGCTAAAATTTCCACAAAACTCGGCGTCCTCAAAGCACTTCTTAAAAAAGTTGATAGACTTCTCATCGGTGGTGGAATGTCCTA
>CAMAUB010000132.1 GCA_945861315.1 Chlamydia trachomatis | reverse complement strand
TTTGGTAGGCAAGTATACGCAAATTTTTAGTTTCGAAAGAAGTCTATTGTTCCATTGCTATCGATAAAAAGAGTTATATCAGAAAGAGAGCGTCCATCAAATCGATCGATGAAATAAATTTCAAATTGAAGCAGGTTATGCATTGGGTCGTAGAGAGGATGTCTAAGCTCAATTGCAACATCGCGATACTCTTCACTCTTCCCCTCATAAAAGATTAATCCAGCATTTGGAGGAACACCTTGGAAGCTCAACTGACCTTTTTCCCATTGCTCTAAAAAATCTTCTAGCGGCATTGTCCCACTTTGCCTGTGTGGTGGATCTGAAAAATAGGTCACAGCTGGGCTTACATTTGTAAGAAGAAGTGTTGCATAAGAAGGATTTGCTTCATGCATTTTAAACTCTGCATGCTTCGCATGTATCAAAAAAAGAAGCTTCTCCTCTAATGCGGTCTGTTCAAATGCTGATCCTGTACATCCCATCAAAAGAACAATTCCAAAATAAAAAAAACTCTTCATATCACTTGTTCTATCAATACTTTTTTATTAATGCAAGCTCGATTGATTTTTGTGTAATAGGTCCAATGGACGTTAGAGTTTTCTTAAGTGGAAGTGAGCCATAAAGATTTATGAACGCTTCAACTGTAGAGGGGCTTGTAAAAATAATTTCATCGAACAGATCAAGACTAGGGGGACTTTCATAGTAAATCAGTTCGGTGTCATAGATGGGTATTGCTAAGTGTCCCCGCTCTTTAAGGTAGGTTGGTAGAAGTGGACGCGCTTTTGCAGCATGAGGCAATAACAAATGCGCTATTGTGAGATGTTCAAGAAGTTGAATCACTCCTTCCGCAGTATGGAGATTGGCAATGTGGGCTGCACGATAGCCACACTCTATCAGCTTTTGGGCTGTACCTGGACCAATGGCTATGAGCTCTTTTGATTGTAATGAGTAGTGCTCTAGAAAGATGGGAATAGCTGAACGACTTGTAAATAATATATGGGAAACTTGATCATAACTTTCTACTTCAAAAAAACGAGGAAGAATCTTGATAAGCGGAAGGTGGTAAACGTTTTTCGAGATACGACTTGCATCTAATCCTACATATAGCTTCTTCTTGTATTTATTAAGTGTTCTATTCATACTGTGCCTTATAATTGACTATACCAACACCAGGAGGATATAATGGCATGTGAACGTCTGACAAGATTGTTTCCGTCTTGCACATCTCTAAGAGAAAAAATGCCATCTTGTAATCCAGTACGCGATTGGACAAAAGAGAAAGCATTAAAAGTTGCTGGAATTATTTTCATTATTTCTGTCCTTTTTATCGCGACAGCTGCGCTTGTTGCCAACCTACCCTCTGCTCCCGAAATTATCTACACAGTTGGCGGCCTTGTGGGATGCTTCTCTTTAACAGCTTTCTTGATGATTGGCATTCCAAAATTCATTAGTTACTGTCGAAGCCACTAGAGCCAAACGTCCCTGCAGTGGAGCTACTTCACCGGGTAGCTTGATACGGGAGAGATGAGTTAAACCAAGACGGATGAGTGCAGCTTCTGCAAGTACAACTGCGTCAATTTTTCCCTGCTCCCACATTTTTAAACGCTCTTCAATTGTGCCTCGAATGTCGACAAAGGTAACATTTGGATTGAGCAGAAGGACATTTTCTTCTCTTCTCTTTGAGGAAGTACCTATCACCATGCCTTTCTTAAGCTCCCCTTTAATGACTAGAGAATCAGATGAGTCAACTCCTTTTGTGATGGCTACAACTTTAAGTCCTTCTGGGATTGGATCGGGAAGATCTTTAGCTGAATGAATAGCAAGATCGCATATTCCATTTAGAACAAGCTCATCCACTTCTTTAGTGAAAAAATCTGTTTTGTCCATAGTACGCAACGATTGCTTCTTATCCAAATCCCCTCTTGTTTCGATAAATATTGTTTTAAAAATAAGAAATGGGTAGAGCTCTTCCACTTCTTTTACTTGCGCTCGAGATAACTTTGAACTCCTAGCGGCAACACGCACTAATTGCTTCTTCAACATGACTAACTCCAATAATCTCAATTTTTTCATTCAGCCCTTTGGCGCTACGTGCAGGAATAATTGCACGTTTAAAGCCCATATGGATCGCTTCTTTTACACGCGTCTCTATGCGTGAGACTGTGCGCACCTCTCCACCTAAACCCACCTCTCCCATTACAACTGTTTCTGGGTCAACATTGCGATTGGTCAATGAAGAGCTAATTGCCACTATTGCAGGAAGATCAATTGCTGGTTCAACAATTCTAAGTCCACCAGCAATCGAAACAAAAACATCACGGTTGTGTAACTGATAGCCAACACGCTTTTCCAAAACAGCCAATAAAAGAGCTAGGCGATTTGGATCAAAACCACTACAACGACGAGAGGGAGAACTAAAAGATGAGTCTGTGACAAGCGCTTGCACCTCGACTAGAATGGGACGTGATCCTTCAATAGTTGGAACAATGACAGAGCCAGTATTTCCAACAACACGCTCTTCCAAAAAAACTTGTGATGGATTGGGTACTTCTGTCAATCCACAAAGCCCCATCTGAAAGACAGCTACCTCATCTGTCGATCCAAAACGATTTTTAATGGCGCGCAATAGGCGATAGTGGTGCTGCTTTTCTCCTTCAAAATAAAGAACTGTATCCACTATGTGCTCTAAAACTCGGGGACCCGCAATCTCTCCTGATTTAGTCACATGGCCTATAAGGAATGTGGAGATATTTTTTCTTTTGGCAAGATGCATAAATTCTGTAGCACACTCACGCACCTGTGCAACAGATCCAGGAGCGGAAGGAATATCATTTTTATAAATAATCTGAATCGAATCGATGACAAGAAGATCAGGTTTTACCTCTTCGATCTGCTGGCGAATAACGGAAAAATTTGTCTCTGAAAGAAGGAGAAGATTGTCTGATTGCACATTAAGCCTTTTGGCGCGCATCGAAGTTTGCATGACTGACTCTTCACCACAAACATATAGAACAACAAGGCCTTGCTTTGCAGCAGCAGTTGACATTTGTAACATCAATGTAGATTTTCCAATCCCTGGATCCCCCCCAATTAAAGTGAGAGATCCCTTCACAATGCCACCACCTAAAAGACGATCGAATTCACTTACTTTTGTCTCAACACGTGGCGTCTCCTTATGAGTCACATCACCTAAACGCACAGCTTTTGCACTCTCTTGTTCATAGCGATGCTCAATAAAAGCCTCTTCATGGATGGTGTTCCAATTACTGCAGCTTATACACTGCCCAGCCCATTTTGTCTGGTTATGCCCACACTCACTGCAACTCCATAAACTTTTTGAAGCTACATTTTTAGTCATAAAACCTCTTTCAAGATAGATTTTCCAATGCGTATTTAGCAGCCATCATTTGCGCCTCTTTTTTTGAACTTCCAACACCCTCACCTACCTTCTTTCCCTGAATCAAGACAACGATGCGAAACTGCTTTTCATGCTCTAGTCCAAACTGCTCAATCAGTTCATAAACAGGTGCTTCATGACAAATTTTCTGCGCATAATCTTGCAGCTCAGCCTTCCAATTGTGCATCGGTTTTTCGATCCTCTTCTCAATATCTCCTTTAAAATGGGAAATAAGAAACTTCTTTGCAGTCGAGAAACCTGAATCGAGGTAGATCGCTCCAATTAGCGATTCAAAAAGATCAGCTAAGATAGACTCTCTGCCTTTCCCATGGTTCATTTGCTCTCCACACCCTAGCAGAAGATAACCCTCTATATCGAGCTTTTGGACATAGCCAGAACACGCCGTTGCGTCCACTAATTGTGCACGTAGGGCTGACAAAATACCTTCGTCAACTTCAGGAAGAGCCAGATAAAGATGCTCTGCTATCATAAGCTCCAAAACAGAATCTCCTAGAAATTCAAGCCGCTCATTATGCCCCATCTTCGCCTGTTTATGCTCGTTCCAGTAGGAGCGATGGGTGAATGCGAGGAGCAACAGGTCGGGATTATGGAAGTGATAATCAATTTTTTTTTCAATTTCATCTATACTGGAAAAAAAATCTTTCATAACTTAAGCCTCATCTTTGTCAAAGACTATATGGGATCCATAGACCAGCTGCAATTCGAAAATGAATTCTACTGAGAAAAAATGTATCACATCAATCAAGAATCAACACTAGAGTTCTTCTGAAACTTGCTTTGGTTGAGAAAATTGATGATTTTTGAGCAGATTTCGATGCAAATTTTGAGAGTATATACCCAAACAACTTGAAAAGTCGGAATTTCGGCTGCGTCAAAGCCCCGGGCTTGAACGATCGTAAACAACCCCATATTTCTAATATTGGGTCGTTTACGATCGTTCAATCGCGGGAGCTTTCAC
>CAMAUB010000131.1 GCA_945861315.1 Chlamydia trachomatis | reverse complement strand
AGATTGATATTTTATGGTTGCGCCAAAGCCCCGCGGTTTAATGATCACAAGTCGGTTAATATTAGAAATATTGATCAACTTGGGATCATTAAACCCCGGGTGCTTTCGCGTAACCAGAGGGTATCAATCTAAATTTAATCGACTATAACGATCAAGTGGAGAGATGGTGCTTCTTCTTATCTAATTTTTCAGAAAATGTTTGCATGTAAAAAAAGACAACCGGAGTGACGTAGAGGGTGATCACCTGAGAGAAAAAGAGACCACCTACAATGACAAGGCCAAGAGGGCGATTCATAGCTCCCTCAGCCCCAAAACCAATAGCTATTGGTAATGCGGCCATGATGGCAGCAACTGTTGTTATAATAATGGGTCGGAAACGATTTTCGCACGCTGCTAAAACAGCTTCTAAAGCTGTTTTATTCTCTTTGATATGCACAAGGGCAAAGTCAATCATCATGATTCCATTTTTCTGGACAAGTCCAATTAGTACAATCATTCCAATTGCGCCAAATAAAGAGAGAGGTTGATTGAAAATAAGCAGAGTTAAAAGACCCCCAAAAGTTGCAGGAGGTAGTGCTGATAAAATTGTTAGAGGATGGATAAAACTCTCGTAGAGCACTCCGAGTAAAAGATAGATTACAATGATAGCCAATATGATCAAAAAGCGCAAAGACTTAAAGGTATCGATAAAGACCTTTGCTGTTCCTTGTACAGAGCCTATTATTGTTCCAGGAATAGTCTCTTTTTGCAGCTGTTGTAGTCTTTTCAATCCTGTACTCAAGGAGACACCTTCTTCTAAAGAGAAGGAAATAGTAGCCGATGGAAAAGAGTTGAAGTGATTGATAGAAGCGTTAGCTACTGTATCTTTCCAGGAAGCTACGGATGAAAGCGGAACCATATTTTCGTTTTGGGCTGAAGAGATGGTGCCAGAGCTTGTGGTGACATTTGCAGAGCTTCCTTTAATGTAGAGAAGATCGAGGTCAGATGAGAGTAAATTATAACGGGGATCCGTTTCCATAATTAGGTCATAAAAGTTGTTTCCCTTACTAAAAGTAGAGAGTTCTCCTCCTCCATAAGCTCGTTCAAGAGTTGTCTCAATTTGGTTTGCCGTTATGTTATAGCGACCAGCACGCAGACGATCGATCTCAATATTAAGAACGGGGGAAGCGGGCTTAAGTGAGCTGTAAACAGAGTGAAAGCCTGGGAGTTTTTTCATCGCTTGTGTCATTTTCTTAGCAACAGGAATAAGGCTTTCTTCATGTAAACCGTAGAGGATGTATTGGTAGCTACTTCCTTTGCTTGAATAATTTCCAACAGAGAGGTTTAGGAATGGATACGGGGAGAGATAGGTTTCGATTCCTGGTATATCTTTCACCTCTTTCATCATTTCCTTAGCAATTTGAGAAGCTAGAGGGCGATGTTTAGACTCTTTCAAATTGACGTAAAACTCAGCTGATTCACTGTCAGTTACTGTAGCGGTAAAGCCCGCTTGGTGGGGGCTCTTAGCAAGCTTTTCAAACACTTTCTTTGCATGTATTAATGTATTTTCTTGAGACGAACCTTCGTGCGTGAAACAAAGCCCTTCAAGAAATGAAACGTTTGAAGCGGGAAGAAAGTCAATAGGGATGATTGTCAGCAACCAATAAGTCAAAATAACACAAGCAAATCCTACGAAAAGAGTGATTTTTTTCCAATTAAAGACAAAGCATAGAGACTTCATATACGACTTAATAAGAAGGCGATTCATCCGTTGAGAAAAATTTCCCCTCCCTTCTTTTCGCTGTTTAAGGAATTTGCTGCAGAGCATGGGATTTAGAGTAAGTGAAATAAATCCTGAGCAGTAGATAGCGCTTACAAGAGTGACTGAAAATTCATGGAAGACGCGACCAATCACTCCAGGCATCCAGATAAAGGGGATAAAGATCGCAGAGAGTGCAATTGACATGGTAAAGACAGTCAAAGAAATTTGATGCGATCCATTGAGTGCTGCCTGATAGGGTTTATCTCCCATTTCAACATGACGCACGATATTTTCTAGTACAACAATGGAGTCGTCGACAATAAATCCAATGGAAAGGGTGAGTGCAAGCAAAGAGAGGTTATCAATATTAAACCCAAAAAAGTACATAAGAATAAATGTACAGATGATCGTCATTGGAAGAACAAGAGAGGGAATAACGGCATCTGTAATTTTTCCAAAATAGAAGAAGATCACACAAATAACTAGCCCAAGCGAGATAAGGAGTGTTGTTTGTACAGTTTGAATAGAAGCTATGATACTTGTGGCTCTATTAAACAGGGTGAAGAAGTTCATCGAAGGGGGGAGGGCCTTTTTAAGCTCTTGCACTTTCTTCTCCACGGAGTGTGCGATGTCGATTGTATTTGAATTTGATAAACGAGCAACAGAGATCATAGTCATATTAACAGGCGTTCCATCTTCTCTAAAATACTTAAAATAGGGTTCTCGCATCCCAGAAGCTCCGACGATATCTGCAACATCTGAGACAAAAAGCGCAAGTCCTTCTGACTCTTTGATGACAACCTCTTTAAAATCTTCAGGACTCTTGAGTTGACCTAAAGATTCAATGTTATAAGTTTCATACTTCCCAAAAATTTTTCCGCCGGGCAGATTGGGATTGCTGTTGATTAAAATATCTGCAAGCTGGACAAAATCAACGTGATAAGAAGCCATCTTCAATGGATCAACTTTTACTCTAATAGCATATGGATCTCCAGATATGCTTGCTGTAGAGACGCCTTGAATCATTGAAAGTGGTTGGGAGAGATAGTTATCAACATATTGGTAAAGATCGGGATAGCTTGCTGTTTCAGAGGTCACATTTAGATAGATAATAGAGGAGGAGGATGGATCAGCTAGTGAATAGGTAGGGGGTGAGCGCATTGTAGGCAACTGAGGGACTGTCCTCGCAATTGCTGATTGTACTTGAACCTCTTTAGCTGAAAGATCTACATCGAGATCGAAGTGAAGGGTGATCTCACACGCTCCTTCATAGCTAGAAGAGGTCATCATTTTAAGACCTGAGATCGAAATCAAGTTTCGCTCTAAGGGAGAAGTAATAAGGTCAGCAATGTACTTCGGGCTACCACCTGAATTTTCTGCAGAAACACTAATTATAGGGTAGCTAACATTAGGTAGGTCGCTGACAGGAAGTTTTGTATAAGCAAAGATGCCAAAGAAGAGAATAGCACACATTATCAAAGTGGTAGCAACAGGACGATGAATAAAAGGCTTTGAAATATTCATGTCGTTTTTTTGTCGCTCTCTTCTTTTGTATGCTTTTCTTCAGCTGCTGTTTTATGAGCAACTGGAACAAATATGGGTGCATCAGAATAGAGTTGACCATGACCATCAGTCACAACACGCTCACCTGGATTGAGTCCCCATTCAACAATTGTGACTTCTTCATAAGTGATTCCAGTCTTAATGTTTCGTAATTCTGCAGTGAGGTTTCCATCCTTATCCTCTTTTGCAACATAGACATGGCTCATATTTTGTCCGGGGATGACACACCCTTGAGGGACAACAGTTGCATTTAGAATCGTATATAGCTTTAGAAATACACGGACAAACTCCCCTGGCCAACCGCGCTCATTTTCATTTGGAATAACTCCCTTAAGAGCAATCATCCCAGTACTTTCATTAATCTTGTTATCGATAAAGTATAATGAACCCAATAAAGGTGAATCATCACACCCAGGTCGAAAACATTCAAAAAAGAGAGGGTGCTCTTTTTGCTTTGTGCGTAGTATTTCGGTATAGCTGCTTGGGATAGAAAACATCACGTCAATTGGAACAACTTTACGCACAGTTGTTAAGACTTGACCACCTCCAGATTCGATGAAGTTACCTGGATCAAAGTTGCGTTTACTAACATATCCTTTTATAGGAGAGCGAATTTCTGTATAGCCAAGGTTAATTTCTGCAGTTTTAATGGCAGCGAGAGCGGATTCAATTTGACCTTTATAAATACCAACATTTTGAACCCCTTGTTCATATTGGAGTCTTGAGACAAACTCTTCTCCAACAAGTTCACCGTAGGTCTTCGCAAAATCCAGCGCATAGTGGTATTGAGCTTCAGCTTCGATTAATTGAGCTTTTGCGCTCTCAAGATTAGCTTGATAGATATCTTGTTCGATCACAAAGAGAAGATCGCTTTCCTCAACGGCTTGTCCATCAGAAAAAAGAACACTTGTTAAAATGCCCGTAGATTGAGCGCGCACATCGATCTCCACCGATCCTACAAGTTGCCCCATTCCCCTTACTATAAAAGGAATATCTTTTGTTTCAACTGTTGACAGCTGGACAGGAGTTTTTTGCTTTGGCTCTGGTTTCGCCTTCTTACTACAGCCAGCAAATAGCGTTAAACTAATCAGTAAAACATGTATTGATCTCAAGTTTTTCTCCTGTTTCAATAAGTTCTGGGGTCACAGT
>CAMAUB010000130.1 GCA_945861315.1 Chlamydia trachomatis | reverse complement strand
GCCTTTTTATCATCTGTGCGCTTCAAATAATCCAACACTCGCTTTCTTAAATCTACTGAATAAGCCTTACACATCTTTCTCTCCTTGGTGAAAAAGAGAGCTTACAGATTATCAATCAAAATTTAAACAACTATATTAGAAATATTGATGAACTTGGGATCATTAAACCCCTGGTGCTCTGGCGCAACCATAGAATATCAATCTAAATTTAATCGACTATAAAATTAGCTAAAGAGTCTTGAAACATCCTGAAATGTTAGAAAAACAAGAAGTGCAATCAGCAAGACCACAAAAGGTATGACTATGCGCTCCATTGTCTTCGCTTTCAAACGACGACGCGTTATAAGCTCTAGAATTGAGAGGAAAATGTAGCCTCCGTCTAGAACAGGAACTGGCATAAGGTTCAAAAAGCCCAAATTAACACTGATAGCCCCAATCCAAAATAGTGCCTCTCCAAGTCCAACACGCCATCCATGATGCATGACACGAACAATACCAATTGGACCGCTAATCCACTTTGGATGGAGATAACCCATAACAAGCGCTTTTAAGGTTTGCCATGTCTCAACAAAGACTTGACCAAACATAGTAATGGGATTGGGGTTATAATCAACTTGACGATCTTGAAGATAGACTCCCAACAAAAGTTTAGCTTGAGACTCTTCTAATATCTGCATAGCTGAAGTTCGCTTATCACGATCTTTGATCGCAGCAACCTGCTCTTTTTGCTTATAGAACTCAAGTTTTAGCCGCTCTTTAGCATCTGCTGTGAGGTTAAATTGATCAAGTTTTTTTGGCTCAATGGGTTTGAGCATTACATAGTCGCCCATGTGATTTAAAGGATCTGCTGTCCCGATCGTGGCTGCCATGGCATTCAAATGACTCATATTGATCGAATCTTCAAATAGAGCATCTTCTGTCTTCCATGACATTTTCTTAAAAGCAGAAATATCTTTTTGGACAATCATTTGTACATGGTGTGCTTGCAAGAGGTTTAAAATTTCAAACCCTTTTGTCACCCTGACACCATCAACGGCTAAAATGCGATCCCCAGCTTCAAGTGGTCTATGATGCTCTGCTGCAAAAGCGGTGAGGCGATCGTTTTGATCGATGAATGTGAGAGGGCGCTCAACAAAGCCTTCGCTATTGATTACAAATGGAAGAATGAAGAGCTCTTGCCACTTGCCTTTTAGGTCAACTTCATATTGCCAGTCAGTTAACTCATCCCTTAGGTAATGGGGAAGATTCATCTCATCAGCAATAACGCGAGGTTGTCTTGTCAAAAAGATCTCAGCTCCACGCTTCACCGTTAAAAGTGAGAGGTTGTCATTAATAATGGAACTGAGCTGATCCATTGAGAAAAGAACCTCTCCATCAGCCCAAATCAATCGATCTGCGTACTTAATGCCACTACCCTCCATGGGTGATCCATCTGGGAGTGGATTTGGTAGCGCACCTGGAAGTTGGTCGTAAATAAGGTAGCGGGCAGTAGTTGTAACTCCTGTTGTTTCAAGATCTTCAAGCGCTCCCTTTGCAGGATATGGTTTTATATGATAGACAAAAGAAGATTTATCGCCTGTTTCGTAGTTGAGGTGATACCCTTTAAATTCAACTTCATCTCCTCCGAGCATGGCGGCATAAAGAAGATCTTTGGAACTGATAAAAGGCTTCCCGTTATATTCTGTTAGAACATCACCTGGACGCAGACCTTTGGCATGGAGCTCTGAATTAGGCTCTACAAAACCTACAATTTGAGAATATTCAGAGAAAGGTTTTTCTCTTCCTCCCATAAACCACATGATTGAGAAAATAACTAGAGCTAAAATAAAATTTGCTAAAGGTCCTGCGAAAGCAACAGCAATACGTTTAAATGGCGATTTGGAAAAGAAGCCATTGGGTATCTCAAACGGTTCGCGGTTATCTTTTTTTGAAACTTCCATCCCTAAAATTTTGACATACCCGCCAAATGGGAGCCAACCCACTTGCCAATCCACATTTTGCCAGCGCCATTTCAAGATGGGGCGTCCAAAGCCAATACTGAAGATCTCGACAGTCATGCCACACTTTTTTGCTACAAAATAGTGACCAAGCTCATGGAAAAAGACCAAGATACCAAGGCCGAGTGCAGCTGGAATAAAATAAAGAATGCTCATATTGTTTTTGCCTCCTCACGTGCCATTGCATCGACTGCAAGTACTGTTTCCATCGCCTCGATTTCAATGGGCTGATGCCGCTGAATTAGGGTCTCTAGCTTCGATGCAATTTGAAGCCAAGAGATTTTTTCCTGTAAAAAACGCTCCACCAGTATCTCATTTGCCGCATTCAAATAGCAAGCAAGACTTTTTCCAACATGTAGAGCTTCCGCAGCAAACTTAAGAGTAGGAAATTTTTTAGTATCTGGCAAATAGAATTCAAGCGTGGAGTGTTTAATAAAATTAAAAGGAGGAAATCGACCAGGCGCACGTTTTGGATAGGTGAGCGCATATTGAATAGGATAACTCATATTATTCTCATGCAGTTGGGCAAAAACCGTTCCATCAATTGCTTCAACCATGCTGTGAATCATACTTTGTGGGTGAATTAAAACATCTGGGATTCGTCCAAAAAGCCAATAAGCTTCAATCATCTCAAGCCCTTTATTCATGAGTGTTGATGAATCAACAGTTATTTTGGGCCCCATTGTCCACGTTGGATGATTGAGGGCATCTTTTAATGTGACGGCTTCAAGTTGATCTTTTGTATATGTTCGAAAAGGGCCACCTGATGCGGTTAAAATGATACGATAGACTTCATCTTTTCCCATTTTCTCAAGACATTGAAAAATAGCACTATGTTCACTATCGATTGGAAGAAGTGTGACACCCTTCTCTTTTGCAAGCTTAGTCACAAATTCTCCTGCAGAAACAAGCACCTCTTTGTTAGCAAGTCCAATGGTTTTACCTGCTTCAATGGCAGCGAGAGTTGGTGCTAATGCTGCCATTCCTACAATTGCAACAAGTGTAAAATCTGCTAGTGGATAAGCAGCAACTTCACAAACTCCACTCTCCCCTTCTAAAACTGTGATATTTGGGCAGCGTTGCCGTAGCTCTTTTGCTTTTGTCACATCATAGACAGCAACAATTTCAGGATGATACTCAGCAATTTGTTGTTCTAGAAGATCGATGTTTGCATATGTTGCCATCGCTACAACTGCATAGTCTAGGTGTTTAGCTACTTCTAAACTTGTTGTTCCAATTGAGCCTGTGCTTCCAAGTAAAGAAATACGCTTTTTCATGAGGAGAAGTATAGTCCAGGTTTTCTAAAAGTCAATTTCCAAACAGCTGCAATTAAATAAATGAAAAAAAGAAGTGTCACAACAATCCCTCCAGTTGATAGACCAACACCAAAAAAAGTGAGGCAATGCCTTGACAGGGCTACTCCAAGCAAGACAGTTCCTAAAGCAGCCGTACATCCCCCTAGAAGAAGACTTTTTAGCGTCTTGGTAAAAAGTCGGGCAATCATCGGTGGGACAACCAAAAAAGCGAGCACCATGAATACACCAATAGAGCGAAATGCGCTAATCGCTGTCATCGCCGCTTGAATCATCAGTAGATAATGAAAAAGTGTAGGTGAGTAGCCAAAAGAGTGAGCAATGCCTGAATCAAATGTAGTGAGCAAATAGCCTCGAAAAAAAAGAGTAAAGAGCACAAGATTAAGACAAAGTGTTGTAAAAACTAGACGGATATCTCTTGGCTGCAGTGCATCGACATTTCCCATAAGCAACTCTGTGCCTATGTGTAAATTCCTTGTATAGGAGGTGACAAGAAAAAGACCAATGGCAAAAAGTAGTGTGAAAACAAGTCCAATGCTTGCATCTTCTTGAAGGCGGGTAAGCTTAGAAATCGCCTGTGTTAAAAAGGTTGTAATCACTCCCATCACTAGGGAAGAGACCATCAAGGTTGTTAAGCCAAGGCTAGTTGTAAATAAAAGATAGGCCCCAACGATACCAAGCAAAATGGTATGAGAGAGCGCATTGGCAAGCATCGTCATCTTTCGAAGCATTAGAAATGTTCCAACAAAGGCACATGAAATGGCGATACCGCTTAAAACATACAGCTGCACTTCATCAGTGGCAAGAGGGTAGCTCCATGTCACCATCCTCTTGAGTAAGATCCAGAAAAAAGAGAAGAAGTTAGATCCGTTGTAGGGACTCATGAGAACGCCTCTCTTGGGGGGATAGGTTGCTTGTGAGGATCGTACTGAGGGTTATCAAGTAGTTTTGTCAACTCCTCTTCAAGCTCTTTTGTAAGCAAGTGCTCCATCTCCTCAGCGCTATGATGCACTTGTTCAACTCCCATACCAAGAGAATAAACAAGGTAAGCTTCCCAAAGGCGATGTAAACGCACAATCTTAGCTCCTTGCCGCTCACCTTTTGTTGTGAGTAGATCCGCTTGATTAGGGCCCGTGCGAAAATAACTTCTCGATCTTAGACTGCGCAAAAGCCCCGCGGTTGAACGATCGCAAACGGGGTCGTATTGAGTTAATACTACCCCCGTTT
>CAMAUB010000129.1 GCA_945861315.1 Chlamydia trachomatis | reverse complement strand
TTCGAGATGGCAAAGTGGTGCAAGATTTGATGCAGAATCGCCGTTTCTAGGTTGAACAGAAATGATGTACATAGAACGGGAAATCTGTTATGTCTATCCTCAAACTCTTTTTATGGTGAGATGCCCTCGTGATTAAACGCTATTTTGCTACAGGACTTGTCATTCTGCTTCCAGTTGCAGTGACTATTGTCATTCTCGCTTTTATTATTAATTTTTTGACCGCTCCCTTTGTTAGCTTTTTTGAACATTTTTTACAGGGAACTGAGTTTTATTTAAAGTATCACGCTTTTGTTCATTTCTTGCTCCAAATCTTCTTTCTTATAGCTCTTTTCCTTTTCACTGTATTGCTTGGATTTTTAACGCGCATTGTTGTTTTTAAATCAATGCTTACGCTTTATGACTATATTTTACATCGCATTCCCATTATTAAAACAATTTATAAGACCGCCCAACAGGTGATGAAAACAATTTTTGGATCGCGCTCTCGCTCTTTTAAGCAGGTTGTGATGGTCCCCTTTCCATCAAAGGGCGCCTACTCTATTGGCCTTGTCAGCAGCCCCGCCCCCGCTCTTTGCGAAAAGATGACAGGAAAATCTTTAATTACAGTTTTTGTTCCAACAACACCCAATCCAACCTCTGGCTATCTCATTATGTATGAGGATTCAGAGGTGATCTACATCGACATGAAGATCGAAGATGCTATAAAATATGTTATTTCTTGTGGCGTTCTGATCGACGAAAAAGAATAGAATGCGTCTGTGTGCTTGCCTAAAATTCTTAATACCTTTATGCTACTGCCAAACAATTAATCTTGGAATGTTGATATGACACGAATGAGTAAGCAGGGTGAAAGACGCAATCAAAGCCCTAGAAAGCACAAGAAGCCAAGTGTGAAGACAGGCTCTTTGAAAGACAATCTACCTATGGGGTACAAGCCTCATGATAATGCACATGAAGCTGGGTGTAACGTTTTTATCCCAAAAGTGAGGTCTCCACATGTCAAGGCATAAAAGTTTTGGAAAAGCTACAAAAGGTACACAAAAGCGCAATGTTCTAAAGCGTTTTGAGCGTGTTGACGTGCTTAAAAAGCTAGGTCGCTGGTGCAAAGAGAAAGATAAACGCGTAACGGGCCTTCCTAAAACACCTGTAAGTTGAAAATACTTCTCTTCAACCAACAAAACGATCTACAGATTGCTGAGCAATCTGTGGCACCTATGGTCAAGCATGCCCTTTACATGATGAAAGGGCATACTGATGAAGTTTCTATCTATTTTGTCACAATGGCAGAGATTTGCCGACTCCATCAAGAATTTTTCGGCGACCCATCTCCTACTGACTGTATTTCATTTCCCATTGATCAGAAAAATGAAGGTGCAGGCTACCACGTTCTTGGTGAAATCTTTGTCTCTCCTCAAGCTGCTCTTGATTATGTCATGAGACAAAGCGAAGAAATTAACGAAGATTGCTACCGTGAAACCTCACTCTATGTCATCCATGGACTTCTTCATCTTCTTGGTTACGACGACATTCGCGCAGAGGATAAGATGAAAATGGAGCGTGAGCAAAATCGCTTAATGAAAGAACTCATTGAAAAGAACCTTCTTTTAAGAGCATAACGGTAATCATGCTGGCGTTGTCTATTATACTAGCGGTTGTATTTTTATTATGGGCACATTTTGTCTCAACCGCACACTATGCGTTTGCTCGCTTAGGTGAGACTTTATCTTTGAAACGCCACCCTAGGCATTTTTTTTACTATCCCCTGCACCACTTTATCTTCAAAGAGACTCGCTTTGACTTAATTCTTTTCTCCTCCAGACTCTCACAAAATATTGCTAGGGTCGCTTTTGGCGGAATCGTTGTCTTTGCTGTTTTTCTCTTTGCATTCCATCATTGGTATTCAATTGTTATTACTTTGCTTATTGCTCTTTTTTTGATACTTCTTCTTGGAGATTATTTCCCGCGCCGTTTAGCTGATCGCTATGCAGAACACGCTCTTAGCTATTCAGTTGGCATCGCTTCTGTTTTCTTATGGATTTCCTTTCCTATCTCTTTTTTCTTCTTTAAATCAATTTCAATTGGTGCAAATTCATTTGAAGGAATAGACCCCATCGAAGAGATGAAAGAATCAATTGTTGAAATTCTACAACATGCGAATGTGCGTGGAAAATTGGGCGCAACCGATAAAAAGTTAATCGAAGCTGTTGTTAAGTTTAAGGACCGTATTGTTCGTGAAGTGATGGTTCCTCGTGTCGATCTCTTCTCTCTTCCCTGCGAAACAACATTGAAAGAAGCAGCTCGCTATTTTCTTGAAGAGGGATATAGCCGCATTCCAGTCTATGAAGAGAGTGTCGACAATATTGTAGGCGTATTAATGTTCAAAGATTTCCTTCGTCTATATAAGGATGCTGTTGAAGAGAAAAAAGATCCCTCATTTTTAAACTCTACTATTACTTCTTTGACAAAGAGCGTTTTTTATACCCCTGAAACAAAACGGGTCTCTCACCTCTTGCAAGAGTTTCGCACTAAACAGATGCACATGGCAATTGTTGTTGATGAGTATGGTGGAACTGAAGGAGTTGTCACAATTGAAGATATCTTGGAAGAGATCGTTGGTGAAATCGCTGATGAATATGACCTTGATGAAGATACACTCTATAATGTAGCAGCTGATGGTGGATGGATTGCTGACGCGCGCATGAGTATCCTTGATGCTGAAGATGTCTTTAATATCCGGATTCCTCAAGGAGGAGATTATGATACAATCGGTGGCTATATCTTCCATAGAGTGGGTTCGATCCCAGAAAATGGACTGAAAATCCACCATGAAAATTTCACCCTTGAAATCTTAAGCTCAAGTGAGAGAAGCATCGACAAGGTCAAAATCACAGCCCGTCAAAAGGAGCAGCTTTGATCTACTTCTGTTTTTTTTTAGGTGGCCTCTCTTTTTTCTGGATCTTTCATAAAATTAAGCTTGGTGGATTTCAAACCATTGGTAACCAAATAGTTCATCGTGCAGAACTAGAGTGTGAAACAAAGCGCTCAAAACTCAATCTAGAACTAAAAGAGCAAGAACATGAGCACCTAACCAAACTTGCACACCAATTCAAAGAGATTGCAGAGAAACAAACTCTTCTCGATGAGAGACTAAAGCAAACATCTGACCTTGAGCGACAAAAGAAGCAAATCGAGAAGGCGTCAAATGAGCTTGCTATGCAAAAAGAAAAAATCACAACGCTCAAAAAATCATATCAAGAGAAACTCGAAGCGTGCTCCTCTTTGAAAGAAGAAGAGGCTGTAAAACTCTATATGGAAAAAATTGAGAGTGAAATGGGTAGCTATCTTCTGAAAAGGGTGGAAGAGGCTGAAAAAAGAAGCGAGTTAGAGGCCACCAAGATTTTAGCCACCACAATTGGTCGCTTAGCCCTTCCTTTTGCATCAGAGGAGACTCTTGCAATACTTAGTTTGCCAAACGTAGAGATTAAAGGACGGATCATAGGGCGCGATGGGCGAAACATTCGCCTACTTGAACAACTCACAGGTGTCAACTATTTGCTTGATGAGACTCCTGGCTCTATTGTCATCTCCTCTACCGATCCCATCAGGCGCGCTATTGCTAAATGCACTCTTCAAACACTGATCCGAGATGGACGCATCCACGCTTCTCGCATTGAAGAAGTTGTGGCAAAATCTGAAAAAGAAATCGAACAACAAGGGAAGAGCGCTGCTGATAAAGCTGCACTTAAAGTTGGCATCATTGACCTTCATCCCGAACTTATTGCCCTTCTTGGAAAACTCTACTATCGCCAGAGCTTTGGACAAAATCTTCTCGACCATTCACTTGAAGTGAGCACTCTTATGAAATTGATAGCAAGCGAGCTTAAGCTAGATGCAATGCTAGCTGCTAGAATGGGACTTTTGCATGATATTGGCAAAGCAGCCTCTCATGAGCAAGGGCTTTCTCACGCCATGGCTGGCTATCACCTAGCTCTTAAGTATGAGGAATCTATTGAAGTGGCCAATGGAATTGGTGCACACCATAACGAAATCATTCCACTAACCATTGAAGCTCATTTTGTCAGTGTTGCAGATGCAATTTCAGGTGGAAGACCGGGCGCTAGAAATGAAGCGATTGAGCACTACATAAAAAGACTCTCTACTATGGAGGAGATCTGCTTGCAGCATGAAGAGGTGGAAAAAGCATACGCTCTGCAAGCGGGTCGAGAGGTGCGCGTCATCGTCAAACCAGAGCGAGTAAGCGATGAGGCAGCCCAAGCATTGGCACGAACTCTTGTCAAACAATTAGAAAAGGAGCTCAGTTTCTCTGGAAAAATCAAGGTAACTGTCATCCGTGAAAAGAAAATTGTTGACTATGCAAGTTGAGAATGTGCATATTTATCATTATGGAAATTGTTGAAGAAAAGAAAGAAAATGGGGTTATTTTCCGTCTCACAGGACGACTAGACTCGGCCAATTCTCCTGAAGTTGAAAAAAAAATTTCTGACACTATTGATACTGGATCAAAGAGTATTATCCTCAATTT
>CAMAUB010000128.1 GCA_945861315.1 Chlamydia trachomatis | reverse complement strand
GACTTAACTAGAATTTTTTCCTTGCCCCTGCCCTTGAAAATTATAGTCGATTAAATCCGGAATGATAATTTTGACGCAGGTCAAAATTATCATTCCGGATTTAATCGACTATATAATTACTAATAATTTCCTCGATACGCTCAAGAAGTATTGGTGCTTTCTCTTCCACCCAATAGTGCAAACTGCCAAGCCGCTTATTAAGATCACTTTGTTGTTCACTTTCAAGCAAGATAGTTGGATCTTTGTAAAATTGACCCACATCGATAAAAAACGCCTGCTCACCATCTAAAGAGAAGGCTACATTTTGAACAAAAGAGCGATCGCGATCGCGAATTCCTTTCTCACAGCGACTTTTGACAAGATCAACAAGTTGAATCACACGTCTGTTAAGCTCTTGGTCTTCAATCATTGAGAAGGTCTTGTTGACTGAAATTGCTTTTTTTTGAAGGATAAACTCATAATTATCAAGTACAATCATATGCTTGAAGCCAAGTTTATCGATGATCTTTATCTGTTGCTTAAAGATCGGGGTGCGATTTAAGTGAATATAGAGAAGTCCGCTCTCATTTGCCAGCTCTTCATAAGCAAGCTTGCAACTAGAGAGGAGATCGTCTATACGCGCTTTGCGCCTAGCAAGTTTAGAATCTATTTTCTGCCGAAGAAAATGTGGCATAGGTACATTACTCAGCTGCGAAAATGTTCGCAGATGTTTTTGTTTGAGAAATTTAATTACATATTGTCCATCTTTGCTCTCAAAAACATAAAATTGGCACCCTTTTCCAATATAGTGGTATGGTTGATCTAAAATAGTTGTAATTTTCTGTTTTTCTGCTAAAGAGAGAGGGGCAACTTCAAATAGCACATTATAGGGGAGCGAAGAGGTGAGCTGTCTAACACTAAAACCATCTGTCCATTTGTTGTAGAAATAGATAGTTGCTGCCATTATTATAATTGGGATGATGACGAAAAGGGCTTTCTTGATTATCCTCATAACATTAATATACCACTCGGAAGAATAAGGATGCCAAGAAAAAAACGCGTACTCATCATCATTCACCTCTGTTTAGCCTTTACATACCTCTTTTGGATTGCACTTCATCCCTTTCTAAAAGAAGTTGTTGTGAAAAAATCTGAGACAGTTCTTTTTGAGAATGTACTTGGTAATGAAGCCTCCTTCGCGACGCTTGAACCAAGTGTTCAACAGAAAATTAAAAATGGATATGAAAAGCTTAGGGCTCGTAAAGAAATAACTTCCCAATCTGAAACTGCGCGAAAGCTCCCGCGGATCGACGATCGTAAGTCGGTCAATATTAGAAATATGAAACGACTTACGATCGTCGATCCCCGGAGCTTTGGCTCGGTTTCAGATGCGGAAGTTATTCCTTTACGAGCCCTTAGTGCACTTCAAACAGCTAGCTATGATGTTTTGATCAATACCATACCAACTGCTCCACCAATCAAGCCTATTACTGGCTGTGTTGTCATGGATATCGTTGTTTCCAACCAAAAGAGACCACTGTTGATCGCTGCAGAAAAAAGCGATTGCGTGATAATAGAGGGTATTGAGATGTTTATCCATCAAGCAATTGGTCAATTTATGTGGTGGTTTCATGAGACTTAGCATTACTCCCTCCAAACTTCAGGGGAGTTTAACAATTCCTTCCTCGAAATCTCACTCCATTCGCGCACTTATTTTTGCTTTGCTGGCGAAAGGACAATCGACCATTCACAACCTTCTTCTCTCTGCAGATGTTGAAAAAACTTTACTAGCATGTGAGCTTCTTGGAGCTACTATCAATAGACAAGAGGGTTATGTTGAAATGCGAGGAGGAGACCTCATCGCGCGAGGCTTAATCGATGTTGGAAACTCAGGACTAGCCTATCGCCTTTTTACTGCGATCGCAGCACTTGCAGAGCATCCTATTACCATCACAGGCGATATCTCCATTCAATCACAGCGCCCAATCCTCCCTTTGGTAGATGCTTTAAGGCAACTTGGTGTCACTATCTTAACAGAGCGCGCTCCTCTTACCATTTGTGGTCCTATGCATCCTGGGATGACTATTGTTGAAGGAGAAGACTCTCAATTTGTTTCAGCGCTGCTTATCGCAGCAGCTTTTGCATCTGGCCCCACTGAAATTTTCGTCTTGAAGCCAGGTGAATTGCCATGGGTTAAACTCACACTTGATTGGCTTAAACGTCTTAATATCCCAGTTGAGTCAGATCACTTCACCTATTTTAAACTTAAAGGTAAAGCCAAACTTGGTGGATTTTCCTACACCGTACCTGGCGATTATAGCACATCAGCTTTTCCAATTGCTTCAGCACTTCTCTCGAATTCAGAGATCACCATCCACAACCTTGATGCAAACGATACGCAAGGGGACAAAAAGTTGATTGATCATCTCAAGCGAATGGGGGCTAATATTGAATGGGGTTTGACATCTGTTACCGTCAAACCGGGAGGTAAACTGCAAGGGTGTACCATAGATGTCAATGAGATCATCGATGCGACACCCATCTTGGCGGTCATCGCTTGCTTTGCCGAAGGAACGACCAAGCTTGTGAATGCACAAATTGCGCGCACCAAAGAGTGTGATCGCTTAAGCTCCATAACAACAGAGCTTAGAAAAATGGGGGCTACGATTGAAGAGCATGAGGATGCTCTGATCATCCATCCATCACCTCTTCATGGGGCAGCTCTTAATGCCCATGCCGACCATCGTATGGGAATGGCATTAACCGTTGCTGCCCTTGCTGCAAAGGGAAATAGCAGTGTTGATGGGAGTGAATCGATCGCCAAAACGTATCCCACCTTTGTCGAACATTTCCGAAAGCTTGGAGCCAAAATCGAATGCTAATTTTCATCGGATTTTTCTGTTCCGGAAAAACAACGCAAGGAATAAAACTTGCTAAAGAAAAAAATCTTCCCTTTATTGACACCGATGATCTTATTGAACAGCGCTACAAGATGCCAATTTGGGCAGTCTTTCAAACCCTTGGTGAAAAACATTTTCGGGAAATAGAACATGAAATTCTCTCTTCCATCCCCAAACAGGATGCAGTTTTAGCAACAGGTGGTGGAACGCCTCTTACAGAAAAAAATCAAATCCTCCTCAAACAAATGGGTAAGCTCACCTATCTCAAAACACCCTTTGAAACGCTCTATTCCCGTATTTTAGATCGTCGACTTCCTTCCTTCATTGATGAGAAAAATCCCTATGCCAGCTGCAAAAAAATCTTCGATCAGCGGGATATCATCTACACCAAAATCGCTGACATCATTCAAGAAATTAATACATAATTATAGTGGATTCAATTTTAGATGCAGACTTCTAAAGGTCTCTATGAGTTGTAAAATAACCCCCTTCCCCCTATCGTCTTATCCATGGGTAGCAATAGCTTTGGACAACTTTTTCGAATCACAACATGGGGAGAGTCTCATGGAAAGGCAATTGGAGTTGTCATCGATGGTTGCCCCTCAAATCTTCCTTTAACAGAGGAAGAAATCACCGATGGTTTGGTTAGGCGTGCTACTGGAAAAAGTCCTTTAACCTCTTCCCGCAAAGAACCTGATGTGGCGCAGATTTTTTCCGGAGTGTTTGAGGGGAAGACAACTGGTACTCCCATTTCAATTATTATCTTTAATCAAGATGCAGATTCATCAAAGTACGAGCCGATTAAGGATCAACTCAGACCTGGTCATGCAACATTTACTTATTTGCAGAAGTATGGGGTTTTTGATTATCGAGGAGGTGGGCGCGCTTCAGCTAGAGAAACGGTGGCCCGTGTTGCTGCAGGTGTTGTTGCTAAAAAATTGATTGCTTTAGAAGGAATTGAGATTGTATCGACTGTTGTTGAAGTTGGTGGTCAAAGTGTTGGATTTGAAGAGGTGATTTTGGAAGCGAAAGAGGCCGGAGAGTCTGTTGGTGGTGTCATTGAGACACATGTGAGGGGTCTTTTTGCAGGTTTGGGAGAGCCGATCTATCAAAAGATGGAGGCGATGCTAGCTTCTGCCATGCTCTCATTGCCTGCATCGAAGGGTTTTGAAATTGGTGAAGGGTTTGAAGCGGCACGCATGCGTGGGTCGAGGCACAACGATTTGTTTGTGATGGAAGGGGATTGTGTGAGGACTCAAACAAATCATGCAGGAGGGACACTCGCTGGTATTACTACGGGAATGCCGCTTATTTTTCGTGTTCCTTTCAAACCAACAGCCAGTGTGAAGATGGCACAAAAAACACTCACAACTGTTGGAGCTGCTTCGATGTTTGAGTTGCCAGAAGGATCGCGTCACGATCCATGTGTGGTTTTTCGCGCTTTGCCAATTGTTGAGGCGATGACTGCACTTGTTTTGGCTGATGCTATTTTATTAAACCGCACAAGGAAGTTGTGATGCATAAACCTGTTTTATTAGATGAAGTGCTCTGTTTTTTTGAGCAGATGCGGTTGTTGGTTTTTGTCGATGGAACAGTAGGTGCTGGTGGACATGCCGCAGCACTTTTACAAGCGCATCCTGAAATCGAGGTCTATTATGCTATAGATCGTGATGAAAGTGCTCTTGAGCTTGCGCAGCAAAATCTTAAGGCATTTTCTAATGTTGAGTATGTGCAT
>CAMAUB010000127.1 GCA_945861315.1 Chlamydia trachomatis | reverse complement strand
TCAAAATGAGAATTTCGGCCAGCGTGAAAGCTCTCGCGATTGAACGATCGTAAACGACCCAATATTAAAAATATGGGGTCGTTTACGATCGTTCAAGCCCGAGGCTTTGACGCGGCCCAAATTCTCATTTTGAGCTTGGATGAGTATATTCCAACAATTGACTAAAATCGATTATCTTATCAAAATAACCTGCATCCAAAACACTTTCATCCACTCCGTTTACATGAATTAGGACCGGCCTGATTGAAAATTGTCTTGGGACCGTTAATCGTTTTCTCTTCTCTTCCATTTCTTCGAGAATTTTTTTCTCAATCTTATCCTTCTTAAATTTAACTTCGCACAAATACAGAGTATGAAACCGAGTTTGAATCATATAGTCGATTTGGCATCCCGGCTGTTTTGTTGTCGGGCTTTGAAAAAATGGTCCATCCATAACCACTTCCTCGGCCGAAACATTAAGCATCTCCCAAAGAGTTTTATAGTTGTGGGTAACAAGGTTTTCAAACTGCAATCCCATGACTCCTTCCCAGCTAGGAAGATTATTCAGCAACGACTGCGGCACTTTCTCTTGTTCGATTTTAACGCGGTTCGGACCGATGTATTTCAAATAGAAGCGCAAATAGTTATCACTTAATCTATAACGGCTTAGTTTCCCGTACTTTCCGCTTTTCAAATTCCATGTAAACTCTCTTCTTATAAAACCAGCCTTTACCAATTCATCAAGATATTTACTGTACAGTCCTCCTTGCCTTTTACCAAGTTCTTTGCAAATTTCAGCGAGTTCTTTGGGCCCGCTGGCAAGGCAAGTCACAATCTCTTTATGACTTCCTTTGCGACGAGAAAAAAGATCTGAGAATATCTCATCGAATTCTCGAACAAGCAAGCCACCTTTTGCAAAACATAAATCTCGAATATTTTGCTCCGCGGATAGATTCGGCCTAATACGCTCCAAATAGAATGGCACTCCTCCAGTTACAGATAAAACTTTGAATTTCTCATAAGCTGTGATACGCGTTTGCTTGGGATGCCAAAATGCATTGCATGATTTAAGAGGAAGTTCTTCAAGAACCATATCAATAACGATCCTTCCAAGGAATCCAGTGTTGCTAAGAATATTCTTCTCAATCCAAGAAGAGATCGATCCACAGAGCGCAAAAATCAGATGAGGATTCTTGCTAAAGTACATGTCCCAGGCAGTTTTTAAATGGCCTAGAAATTCGAAATCTTTTCCACCCATCCATGAAATTTCGTCGAACACAATCAGCACTCGTCCTTTTTGGGTATGTTTGGAAAGGTGCCAGAAGATATTTCCCCAATCATCTGACTGGATGCCAGGAATGCCATTCCTCTCGAGTTGTTTCACAAAAATAGCGCGCTGCGACTGTGCCGTTGTCTTAGGCGCTGGAGGGTTTCCAGAAAAAAAATAGCTCTTTATTTCTTTGCCGAACTCGGCAAGCAGTCTGCTTTTTCCGATCCTTCTTCTGCCTCGAACCACAATAAGATTCGCGCTTCTAGTGCTCAATAAATCTTTGAGCCTGGCCATCTCAGCCTCACGGCCAATAAATTGGGTAGTTTTCATTCTGAAGCATATTATATCTATTTTGAGGAAATAGAT
Organism: Chlamydia trachomatis; assembly: GCA_945861315.1. GTDB lineage: Bacteria > Chlamydiota > Chlamydiia > Chlamydiales > JAAKFR01 > JAJACK01. The sequence continues at coordinate 3,013 of CAMAUB010000127.1, read as the reverse complement.
CAATCCACAAACAGAAAAAAACGCTGTTTGTGGATGTATTTTTAGCTCGAAAAATACATCCACAAACGGCGTTTTTTACTGTTTGTGGATGAATTTTTAATCTAGAAACGGCGATTCGAGATGGAAAAGTGGTGCAAGATTTTGATTCAGAATCACATAGGGCAGTGGACACACATTCCCAAATGGTGAAGGGGTCCACTGCCCTATGCGATTATGGGTCAAAAGGTTGTATCAATTTGCCATCTCCAATCGCCGTTTCTAGGTTTAATATCAATAAATCTATTTTTTCTTGAGACGAACTCCACCTACTGTGTCTTCAATCAAGTAGCCAGCCAAGGTAATCTCATGGCGTAGTTGGTCGGCAAGCTCCCAGTTTTTATCAAGGCGTGCTTGCTCTCGTTTTTCAAGAATTTCTTGCAGGTAGCGCGGTGGCCCCTCTGCCTGTTTTAAGTTCATTACTCCAAGAACTCTGTTGAATGCTTGAAGGACGTAGAGCACTTCACAAGCATCTCCCCCGTTGAGCTTCCCACTATCGGCAGCACTATTGATATGGTTCATGAGATCAAAAAGAGTTGCAAGGGCCACAGAGATATTGAGGTCATCTGCTAATGCTTCAGAGAATTGAGTGATAGCAAGCTTAAGATTTGGACGAATCGATTTCGATGGGGGCTCTTTTAAATTAGCCTTCTCCTGCATACGCTGCGCAAAATCATTAATGCGTTGAAGAGAGTGTTTGGCTGCATCCACTCCGTCAAAGGTGAAATTGAGCTGAGTGCGGTAGTGGGTGTGCATAAGCATATAACGCACTTCTAAACCATGATACCCCTTTTGGAGTAAATCACGGAGTGTATAGAAGTTTCCTAGACTTTTGGACATTTTCTTTCCATTGACAATAAGGTGCTCGGAATGAAGCCAATGGCGTACAAATTGTTTACCTGATAAACACTCTGATTGGGCAATTTCATTCTCGTGATGAGGGAAAATGTTATCAACAGCTCCAATATGAATATCAAGTGTTTCACCTAGCAATTGCATTGCCATTGCAGAGCATTCAAGATGCCAACCTGGACGCCCTTTGCCAAAGGGGCTATCCCAGTAGACAGCGCCATCGCGAGTCTCATCATACGCTTTCCAAAGAACAAAATCCCCCACATTCTCTTTGTCATATTCATCTGATGCAATGTGGGAATCACGTGCACCCACTTTGAGCTCAGAGAGTTTAAGGTGGGAAAGACGCCCATACCGAGGACATTTATCGATAGAAAAATAAACACTTTTATCTTTTTTGCTGTAATAAGCAATTTGTTTATCGATCAATTTTTGGATGAAGTCAATCATATGGCGGATATATTCAGTGGCGCAGGGGTAGTATTCAACACGTTCAATTCCAAGTGACTGAACATCAACAAAGAAGGCATTTTTATAGGGTTGAACAAACTTTTCAAGAGAGACATTAGCCTCAGTTGCACCTCGAATAGTTTTGTCATCTACATCTGTGATATTCATGACTTGAGAAACTTGGTAGCCAAAAAATTTGAGAGTGCGTCTTAAAAGGTCCTCAAAGACATAGGTGCGAAAATTGCCAATATGGGCAAAGTGATAGACCGTTGGACCGCATGTATAGATGGTGGCACAATTATCCTTATAAGGCTTAAAGAATTCTTTTTTTCGAGTTTCTGTATTGTAGAGTTTGATAGGGAGAGAGGGGATCGGAAGTTCGTTATTCATTTTTTCTCCGAAAGACTATTTGTCAGACGTTGATAATCAATCTTACCAGTTCCAAGAGTTGGAATCACATGAACTTTATGGACTTGCTGAAGACGAATAAGATTGCTCATCCCGCTCTTCCTCAAAATGTCGTTAAGCTCGCTCTTATCTGCATCAAAAGTAGTAAAAAGATGGAGTTCTCCTTTTTTTCCTTCACTTTCTACAGAGACAACAGCTAATGAAGAAACTTCTGAGTCAATAGAAATTCCCTGCTCTTTTAAACCTTCTAAAAGTGCAGATTCAACGGCACCCAAACTGATCATTTCTCCTCCGACTTTCAAAAAGCGTTTCAGACGACCTGATAAAACAAGGTTACCATTTTTTTCAAGAAAACCTAAATCTCCTGTTTTGTACCATCTCTTACCCTCTATCTCAACAAATGGAGAATCTACTACATGCCCTAGATAGCCTAAGAAGATATTTGGGCCATGAGCCAAAATAAGACCCTCTTCTCCCTGTGGAACTGGTATTAATGCTTCTGGAGAGACAATCTTGATTTCAACTTGGGGTAGTGGCTGTCCTACACCACACGGCTTTGTATGAATTCGGTTGAGAGTCAAAATTGGTGCGCACTCAGTAATACCGTATCCTTCAATCATTTCAATTTTTGAATTCATATGGTGTACGGCTTCAAAAAGATCTTTAGTAGCTTTCTCAGCTCCAGAAATTATATAGCACAAAGAGTCAAGCTTATCAACACTACCAGCTCGTAAGATATTTCTCAAAAATGTTGGCGCACAGCAGATAATGGTTGCTTTCCAACGATAAATATTATTGACAATCTGTTTTCCATTTGTTGGATTTGGATAAAAGGCAACACGCCAGCCCGTTAGAAGAGGAAGTGTTCCAATAACTGAAAAGCCAAAAGAGTGGAAAGGAGGTAAAAAACCTAATATAACATCACTTGGTTGAACTAGAAATAGTGAGAGAGCACCTCGATGATTTTCCATTATATTGTGATGTGTTAAAGGAACACCCTTTGGAAGAGATTCTGTTCCACTTGTAAACAAGATAACAGCTGTGTTATCAGGTTTAATTGCATTCGCTTTAAAACGCTTTAGAATTGTCGTTGTAGATTTTTTTGCTAGTCGTTTAGCTGCTAATTTTTCTCTTAGAGTGAATTCTTCTCTAATAGTTTCTATAAGAAGAATATGCTCTCCTATCTCCCCTAATTCAGTATTTTCAAGGCGATTTAAGAATTTCCAAGAGCTCAATACGACTTGTAATTTTGTTATCTCTAAAATAG
>CAMAUB010000126.1 GCA_945861315.1 Chlamydia trachomatis | reverse complement strand
CTAGAGCTGGACCAATTGGTGGCGCTGGGTTAGCTTTCCCTGCAGGAATCTGTAACTTAATGATTTTTAAAACTTTCTTTTTTGCCATCTCAATTCCTTATTTCACACGTTATAGAGGGGGAGGCATGCCCGAGCATTATATCTACTCGTATAATTAGATGGAAGTACTTATTTGTAAGATTACTCAATTACTTCCGAGCCGACCTCTTCGACTTGCCAAAACTCGAGGTCATCAACTCGAGTATCACGTCCAAAAATTGATACCATTGCCGAAAGACGTCCTTTTTCATGAAAGACTTCTACAATTGTTCCAATAAAATTAACAAAGACACCATCCGTAATTTTGACGCGATCGCCAATATCAAATTTATGTTTTTGTTTGACTTCTCCTTGCTTACTTTCAAGATCACGTAAAATTTCTTCTACTTCATGATCAGAGAGAGAAGTTGGTTTTTCTCCACCTAGGAAATCAATCACTCCATTAGTCGACTTAACATATTGCCACGATTCGTCTGTAAGGTCCATTTTAATAAGGACGTAGCCAGGCCAAATCCTTTTCTCCATCACCTTCTGCTCACCTTTTTTGACTTCCATAACATTTTCTGTTGGAAGCAAAATCTCAAGGATTAGATCGAGCATACCAGAAGCTTCCCTAAAATCCTCCAGAGCTTTTTTAACTTTTTTTTCCTGAGCCGTAAAAACTTGGACGACATACCATTTTTGCATCACTAACCTACTAGCCATTTGACAAATAAATTCATAATTCCCAAGCACCCTCGAATAATCAAATCGATTATATAAATAGAAATCCCGAAGGTGAAAATACAGGCAACGACGATTTTTGTGTAGGCAAAGAGTTCTTCTTTTACCGTCCAATCAACTCGTTTCAATTCTTGTTTGACATCACCAATAAACTTGACAATGCTTCGTCCATCTCCCACACGGGGTGAAGTCCGGTTCTTTGTGTCCATTTTTTGAATAGCCTTTTGATTAACGCGTTGCACGTACCTGCTTCCATTTTAAATATTAACCGAGTGCGGAGGGATTCGAACCCCCGACCGGCGACTTTGGAGATCGCTGCTCTACCAGCTGAGCTACACACCCAACACACTAAATATAGGAGAAGAGACCCTTTCTTTGGTCTCTTCCCTTTCAAACCCTTACTCAAGAATCTTTGAGATCGTTCCCGCACCAATGGTACGTCCGCCTTCGCGGATAGCAAAACGCATTCCTTCTTCCATCGCAACTGGTACGATCAATTCAGCTGTTATTTCAATGTTATCACCTGGCATAACCATTTCGGTGCCTTCTGGTAGCGAAACAGAACCAGTAACGTCTGTTGTTCTAAAGTAGAACTGTGGACGATAGCCAGTAAAGAAAGGCTTATGTCTTCCACCTTCATCTTTCGTCAAGATGTAGACAGTTCCTTTAAATTTCTTGTGTGGGGTAACACTACCTGGAGCGCAAAGAACCATTCCACGCTCAACGTCGTTCTTATCAATACTTCTAAGAAGAATTCCAACGTTTTCTCCAGCACGCGCTTCATCTAGAAGCTTATTGAACATTTCAAGTCCTATAGCAACTGTTTCACGTGTATCTTTAAGGCCTACAACTTGAATTTTATCGTTGATCTTAACCTTACCGCGTTCAACACGACCAGTAGCAACTGTTCCACGTCCAGAAATTGAGAAGACGTCTTCTACAGGCATCATAAATGGCTTGTCAACTTCACGTATTGGTGTTGGAATGTGTTCATCGACAGCTTTCATTAGCTCTTTAATTCCTTCAACATATTTTGGGTCCCCTTCAAGCGCTCTAAGAGCAGAACCTTTAATAATTGGAACGTTTTTGTATCCTTTCTCCTCAAGAAGTTCCATTAACTCCATCTCAACTAACTCAATTAGTTCAGCATCGCTCTCTCCAATCATGTCAACTTTATTCAAAAAGACGACGATTGAAGGAACTCCAACTTGGTGTGCCAAAAGAATGTGCTCTTTTGTTTGGGGCATCGCACCATCTGTTGCCGCCACAACTAAAATCGCTCCATCCATTTGTGCTGCACCCGTAATCATGTTTTTGACATAGTCGGCGTGCCCAGGACAGTCAACGTGCGCATAGTGGCGAGAGGCCGTTTCATATTCAACGTGACTTGAGTTGATTGTAATTCCACGCGCTTTCTCTTCTGGCGTGTTATCGATCGAAGCGTAATCTCGGAATTTAGCTCCCCCTGCTTCAGCAAGAACTTTTGTGATAGCAGCGGTTAAGGTTGTTTTTCCGTGGTCAACGTGTCCAATAGTACCGATGTTAACGTGAGGTTTATTCCTCTGAAATTGCTCTTTAGCCATGTTCTCCTCTTAGCTTAAGTTAATAATTTTTTTTCTGCCCAAAATAGGACTCGAACCTACGACCGCTTGCTTACCATGCAAGTGCTCTACCTCTGAGCTATCTGGGCCTTGGGGCCCATAGTCTACGAGATAAAAGAAAAATAAATCAATGTATTTATCGATTATGACGATAAACAATGCGTGCTTTGGTCAAATCATAGGGTGACATCTCAACTGTAACCCTATCTCCCACAAGGACGCGGATATTCCTCATCCTCATTTTTCCACAGAGGTGAGCTATCACCTCTTGTTCATTCTCCAGCTTGATTCTGAAGTGCATATTAGGCAGAAGCTCCAGCACTGCTCCGTCAATCCGGATTGAATCTTCTTTGGGCATAAATCCTAAAAACTCCTTTGAAACCTCAACATTAGATAAAAAATCTTGCTTATTGTCAACATCTATTATATTTGGTAACCTATTTTTATATGTGTATGGAGATTCGACAAACATTTAATTCTGCTAGGGTCACCTGTCTTGGGTTCACTTTTGCGGCTCGCAACAGATGTGTACAGCTAGCCATCGGAACATTAAGTGGTTGTGGTTCTGCTGCCAGTAGCGTTGGATCTTACAGCTGGAGAGCCGGATCTGCTACATGGGGTGGATGCTGCTCAATTGGAAACGTTGTCAAAAGAACTTTTGCTTCTGTTTGGGATTTGCACGCTTATCCTATCCGCGCAGCTGAGATCACTCTCGAGATATTAAACACATATGTTGCTGACCCTCTTATCGCAGCTGCCAATCTAACAAAAAATTATTTCAAAAAACATTATGGCGAAGTTCTTCTTCACATTGTTGCCTGGAGCATTATTTTCGCTCTATGTGGCCTTTTGGGAGCGCGCGGCCTTTCTGGTCTTAAGACAATCACAAAACCTATACTCATTGGCCTTGGGCCTGGATTCCTTGCGGGTATCCTTGGAGGAATCATTGCAGCTCGGGCTGGTCTTAAATATGATCCTCAGAAAGGCGGATTTGCAGAAAAGATAGAAAATGCATCAGATAATCCCTTTCTAAAAGCAGCTGGTGGAGCAACCTATATGTTAGCGGCCGCAACGATCCCTTATGTGATTGGAGCCGCTACAGGCGTTTTCCTCGGTTATAAGATTGTACAACACATCACTGACTTCCCCGAACCTGTACCAACTCACGACGAGCGCATAGATCATTTAGAACGAACAGTACATGGACTTGTTACTAGAAGTAGATCTAACACTGAGGAACGAGTGGATTTTGCCGCAACAAGACAAGTAGAAGCCGCATTCGCTGCTAGATTACGAGCTGCGGCAGACGTATTACAATATGGTAGTGAGTGACCCCCAAAGAGATCCTTTGCAAAGCTCATAGTCTTCCCCCGTTTGACCCTCAATGGAAGACGGAAGAAAATCGTGTCCATGGCTGCCAAAGCTTGATGTACATTCATTCTCATCTTAAAGAGGGAAAAATCTACTTTTCTGCCTATTCAGACGCTCTTATTTCAGCCGGTTTAGCTGCAATGTTAATTGAAGAGATGAATGGTAGTGATCCAGAAGTACTTCTTAAGGCTACGCCAGAATTGTTTGGTGATGTTGAAGGGAGCCTCTCTTTAAACCGTTCAAATGGACTTGCTCATCTTTGGCTCAAAATGAAAAAACAAGTACTAGCTATTCTAGTAACCTGAATTTTGGGTTTATATACTCATCCTAGCTCAAAATGAGAAATTTGGGCCGCGTCAAAGCCTCGGGATTGATCGATCGTAATCGACCCCATATTTCTAATATTGGGTCGATTACGATCGATCAATCGCGAGAGCTTTCACGCTGGCCGAAATTCTCATTTTGAGCTAGGATGAGTATAGTCGATTAAATCCAAAACTCAGTTGCTATGCTGAATAGCAAAAGCCGATCTCCGTTCTTCAAAGGGGCTTTCCCCTTGAAAAAGACGGTCCTCTAGCTTAATAAATAAGCTTTAAGAAACCAACCTTAGGAGGACCGTCATGAAGGACTATACAGGAAAAAAAATATATCTGGGAATAGATGTACACAAAAAAACATATGCAATTACAGCCGTTTGTGAAGGGATTGTAGTGAAGAAAGCAGGATTATTGGCAAGTCCAGATGGATTAGTGATTTTTTGTAAAAAATATTTTTCTGGTGCATTAATTGAAAGCGCTTATGAGGCAGGGTTTTCTGGATTTTATCTTCACCGTATACTTGAAAAAAACGGCATCACTAATTTGGTTGTCCATGCAGCTGGAATTGAAGTAGCCGTTGGAGATAAGGTAAAAACGGATAAACGAGATTCACT
>CAMAUB010000125.1 GCA_945861315.1 Chlamydia trachomatis | reverse complement strand
ATCGACTATAATTTTCAAGGGCAGGGGCAAGGAAAAAATTCTAGTTAAGTCTTGATCACTTCAAGAATCTGGACACTGTCAACTGGAACATCTTGATGTCCTTGTTTATTGCCTGTCTTCACTTTTTTAATCTTATCAACAACATCCATTCCTTTGATCACCTGTCCAAAAACGCAGTAGCCATAACCTGATGGTGTCGCATTTTTGTAGTTAAGAAAAGCGTTGTCATTGACATTGATGAAAAATTGAGCTGTGGCTGAATGAACATCTGATGTACGTGCCATCGCAAGTGTCCCCCTAGTATTTGTAACACCATTGCTAGCTTCATTGCGCACTGGCGCATGTGTTTTTTTCTCTTTAAAATCAGTTGAAAAACCGCCCCCTTGTACCATAAATCCATCGATGACACGGTGGAAAATAGTTTGATTGTAGTGCTTCTCATCAACGTATTGTAAAAAGTTTTTTACCGTTTCAGGAGCCTTGTTTTGAAAAAGCTCCACTTCAACATCGCCCATATTCGTGCGCATGATCACAGTTGGATTTGTCATAGATGACCTCTTAGATTGTGGTTGACAGGCCGACAATACTAACGCAATTGAGAGTAAAATGAAAGTCTTCATATTCGACAGCTCCCTTTTCTGATGAAGTTACCTAAAATTCTCTTTTTCTCAAATGGGAGAGTTGCTATATACACATTTATATGGAAATCGCGCACATCTTAGAAGAACTTGCCTATGATATGGGACAGCTACCTAGAGAGGCCATTGAGGCCTCGATTGCGAAAAAAGAGCAGATGACTCCCTATCTGCTAGACATTTTGAAAGATGCAATTGATCGCATTGATGAAATCATCGAGCACGACAACTATCAAGGTCATCTCTATGCAATGTATCTTCTCGCTCAGTTTCGAGAAACAAGAGCGTATCCCCTAATTTTAAAACTTTTTTCCTTCCCAGGAGAGATCCCAACAATTATTGCCGGTGATGTCTTGACAGAAGATCTCTCTCGCATTCTTGCAAGCGTAAGTGGAGGAGATATTGAGCCACTTAAAGAGGCTATTGTAACACCCTCAATCAATGAATATGTCAGAGCTGCATGTCAATCTGCCATGGTAACACTAGTTGGTTGTGGCATTGTCCCAAGAGATGAGGTTATTCGCTACTTTCAATCGCTCTTTAAAGGGCGTCTTGAGCGCCACCCCTCTTTTGCATGGGACAATCTAGTTTCGAGCTGTTGTGATCTCTACCCCGAAGAAGCATATGAAGAGATCAGAAAGGCTTTTGAACAAAATCTTGTTGACTCCTGTTTCATCAGTCTCGAAGATGTGGCAGCAATCTTAACAGAACGCAAAGAGAGTCACCTCTTTCGCCTCTTTTCGTGCGCTGAACTTATAGATGATACTGTCTCAGAAATGGAAAAATGGCTCTCTACTCAAGACACCTTCCCACTTAACAACTTCTAATTATTAATGCATACCCAAATCCAATTCTTCAAGTTATTTGGGTATATATTTTGAAATTAAACTAATTTATTACTATAATAGCAATATAGTTAATATGAGGTTTATTATGTCAGCAGTGGATCCAGGCAACAGTAACAGTGCCAACACTCACCAAGTTCTGCAAAATATTATCGATGAAAATTATGAAAGTAAGCAAGTAGGCGGTCAGCAGAAAGAAGAAGCTGAACTGACAGATCTCCAGGCAAATGAGAGTGAACAACAACGAACCCAAGTTCAACGCACTAGCCAACAACAATCGGAAAAGGGAGCAGAGGTGCAAGCGGGAGGGTTGGCCGCCGCGATAACATCTGGAAAAAAGGGCAAAACAGCGCAAACTGGTACTACATCCCAAGCGGGGAGAGTAAGCGCTGGAATGGGCTCAGCAAAAGGGTCTCTTACTAAAGGAGCTACAGACACAGAGAAGATGAGCACTCTGCTCACATCGACAAATCCCACAAATAAGCCAGGCCTCGCCAAAGCGTGGGGATCTCTTATTGATGTTGAAGGGGATTCAATTTCATCCACCAAAGGAATCAACTTAATTGCAATTATGGCTGAAGTGATGGTTCTTCAGGCTAAGAGTAACCAAGATTTTTTTAGCTCTCTTTGGCAAGGGGCGTCTGAATCTATGAACATGGAAGCGCAGTTAGCTCCTATTGTTGCAACTGCTACATTACAAGCTGGACTTGCACAAGCTGCTCAATCAAAAGCACAAGGATCGCAAGCCTTAATTGAAGGATGTGTCAATTTAGCTGTATTTGGGGTCTCCCTTGGAATTGGAGCTTATATGGGAATCGCTGAGGCTGACGCAGAAGGACTAAAAGCAGTAGCAGATGAGGCCAATAAACAGACAGATACCACATTATTAACAAAAGCTCCTGGAGAAGCGGTGGAAGGAATTAGTGGTGCAGAAGATGTGGAAGATGTGGCAAGCGCAGCCGGCGCCGCAAGAGAGGGTACTGATGGCTCAGCTGCAGCCGATGATGCTGAGGCTGAAGGCGTTACAGAATCAGATGCAGCAGCTGCAAAGACTACGGCAGCAAAACAAGCGGCTAAGACGCAGACGGCGGAAGAGGCAAGTATTGCAGAGCAAACTGACAAAGGGTCACTTGCTGCAAAGAGAAGTATTTGGGACAAAATAAGCAATGCGTGGAAAAATAGTAGCCCTGTGCTTAAAGGGTTGACTGCAGCGTCAAACGCAGCTCAGATGTTGAATGGACTTACTCAAGGAATTACGGGGACTATAACTTATGTCTATCAAAATAAAATCGCTGCTTATCAAATTCAGGGGGCAGAGTGGCAAGCAATTGAGAAAATGGGTGATATTCAAGTTCAGTTCTTTGGGCAAGCTTTTGGTCGAGCTGAAGGAATGAGTCAGCAGGCGCAACAGAATATCAGCACAGCCCTCCAACTTCTTGAAGGAATTGTCTCGTCTATCACACAAACTGTTACATCTGGATTCTCTAATATATAAGAACCTGTTTAAAATCGGTTAGGCACGGAGAAAAGTTAACTCATAATCTTTATTAAAAATAAAGATTATGAGTTAACTTTTCTCCGTGCCTAACCGATTTTAAATTTTCTAAAAAAAGTCTGTTGATTTTTCTCTGGTATAGGAGTACTTTGTTTTCGCATTTATGTGAGGCGCTCCAGCTGGAAAAAAAACAACTAACTTCTCTCTTCATTATTTTTATCATTGGTCTTGCAATATGGTACTCACCCCGCCCAGAGGCTGTGCCGATTGAAGGATGGCACCTTTTTGCCATTTTTCTTGCAACGATTGTGGGCGTTGTGATCAAACCTTTTCCGATCGGCGCTATGTCAATTCTAGCTTTATGCGCTGCTACATTGACACATACACTCTCTATTAAAGAGGCTCTTCTTGGCTTTGACAATCAGATCGCTTGGCTTGTTGTCTTCGCCTTTTTCATCTCTCGCGGCTTTATCAAGACTGGTCTTGGAAAACGGATAGCCTACTATTTTGTAGGTCTATTTGGAAGTCGCACGCTAGGTTTGAGCTATGGATTGCTAATCAGTGAATTCATCCTCTCCCCTGCAATACCAAGTGTAACTGCGCGCACAGGTGGTGTGATCTTTCCAATTGCTAGGGGTATTGCACAATCTTTTGGTTCAGATCCAGCTCTTGGAACACAGAGGCGAATTGGCTCTTTTTTATTGGTTACTGCCTATCAAGGATCTGTGATTACAAGTGCGATGTTTTTGACAGCAATGGCTGCCAATCCATTTCTCTCTGGTTTGACGCTTGAAGCGGGTTATTCAATTACTTGGGGAATGTGGGCTTTAGCAGCGTTAGTTCCTGGGTTGATCAGTTTGTGCTTAATGCCTTATGTCGTTTATAAGATCTATGCTCCACAGATCCACCACACACCTCATGCTGCAAAACATGCGCAGAAGATGTTAGCTGATATGGGACGCTTGACTAAGCAAGAGTGGCTCATGCTACTTATTTTTGCGATTCTTTTAGTTCTCTGGGTGTTTGGCAATCTCATTCATATGAATGCCACTACAGCTGCTTTGTTGGGACTTGCGTTGATCCTTCTCTTTCGCATTCTTGATTGGGAGGATGTGATCACTGAGAAGAGTGCCTGGGATACGTTTATCTGGTTTGCGGTACTAATTATGTTAGCAATGCAACTCTCAACTCTTGGATTTACTCCATGGTTTAGCGATCAGGTGGTGCATCTAGTTGGGGGTATGGGATGGGTGCCTGCTTTTTCAATTCTTGCTTTGATCTACTTCTATTCTCACTATTTTTTTGCGAGTAATACGGCTCATGTTGGCGCAATGTATCCAGCCTTTTTAATGGTCGCAATCGGCCTTGGAACACCCCCTGCTTTTGCAATACTAGTTTTCGCTTTCTCAAGTAGTCTATTTGGTGGCTTAACACAATATGGCTCAGGGCCAGCGCCTATCTACTTTGGTTCAGGCTATATTGATGTGAAAGATTGGTGGCGCGTTGGATTTATCCTCTCCGTGATGAATATCATCATTTGGTTTGGTCTTGGATCTCTTTGGTGGAAGCTAATTGGACTATGGTAGTTGACAGAACTTCGATTGATTGTTATACATATACCCAAACAGCTTGAAAAGTCGGAATTTGGGCTGACGTGAAAGCTCCCGGGCTTGAACGATCGTAAACAACCCCATATTTCTAATATTGGGTTGTTTACGATC
>CAMAUB010000124.1 GCA_945861315.1 Chlamydia trachomatis | reverse complement strand
GTCTACAAAAATACATTCTTGGGGACCTGCCTAGAAAAATCGTCTTAATCAGTGGTCCTAGACAAACAGGAAAAACTACTATGTCAAAGCAGCTTTATGCCGATTTTGACTACTTTAACTACGACTCAAGCGAAGATCGATTGGCTATTCAACAAAAAAGTTGGGACCGCTCCAAACAGCTAGTTATTTTTGACGAACTGCATAAGATGAAACAATGGAAGCGATGGCTAAAAGGGATATTTGATACCGAAGGCATCCCCCCCCAGATTTTAGTAACCGGAAGTGCTAAACTCGATATTCATAAGAGAGTTGGAGACTCTCTTGCAGGAAGATACTTCCAATACCGCCTCCATCCACTAGACTTAAAGGAAATTCACAAATTTTTGGATATCAGTTTAGAGGCAGGATTTGAAACTCTATGGCATTGCAGTGGATTTCCAGAACCTTTTCTAGAAGGAAGTAAAACCTACTATAGACGCTGGCGCCAAAGTCACATTGATATTATTTTACGACAAGATTTGATAGACTTATCATCAGTTCGCGATATTGAATCTGTACAAACACTTGTATTACTTCTTAGTCAAAGGAGTGGGTCAACAGTTTCTTATGCCAACCTTGCTCGAGATCTTGATCGTGATCCCAATACCATCAAACGGTGGTTACAGCTTCTCGAAAATCTCTACATTATTCACCGAGTCACACCTTATAGTTGCAATATCGCTCGTTCTTTAAAAAAAGAACCAAAATTCTATTTCTATGACCACGCTCTTATTGAAGATGAAGGTGCTCGTTTGGAAAATATTGTTGCAAATGCACTGAAAAAAGAACTGCACTTTCTTGAAGATACTCAAGGTGTCAAAGGAGCTCTTCACTATCTTAGAACAAAAGACGGAAAGGAACTTGACTTTCTTGTTAATCTCGATGGGATCGCTACATACCTTATCGAGGTAAAAATGGGTGATGATAAACCCGCTACCGGATTTGGGCATTTTGGTAAATTATTTCCGAGCGCAAAGCATCTTCAAGTCGTTAGAAACCTAACACGTGACAAGTCTTTACCTAATGGACTTTTAATCAAACAAGTGATCCCCTGGCTAGCCCAACTCTCGCTTTCATAACACTTACTGACAGCAATTGCTGCATCAAGACTTCTATAGCATGTGTAACTTGACGTTCCCCTTCCATTTGAACTGTTTCCATTTTGGAAATAATAGATCAAAAAATTTTTTGATCAGGCAAAAAAATAGCTTAGTCAAAAAAACACTCGATAGCTGTCTTTGGGTATTTCTTCGCTAAGACAGGGGGGGAAATAACCAAAATGTTCACGAGGGCCCCCCGTGCGATAAACTATTCTTCGCTTATCACGCAATCTGCCTCTGTCTCTACAAGCCACTCATTATTGATGAAACCGCTTACTTCAACAAACGTACAGGCGGGACGAATATCAGAGAAGAATTCGCCATGCGCCTTAGCAGCCTCTTTCCAAGTGCTAATATCCACGAGCATTATCCGGGTTCGGACAACATTCTGAAGCGAACCGTCCGCTTCTTCGATTGCCTTCTTCATAATCTCGATACAATATTTGGTCTGCTCATAGACATTATTGATGCCCACCGTTTGACCATTTGGACCGATTGCAGCCGTACCGGCTATAGCTATTATGTTGCCAACTCTGCACGCCCGTGAGAAGCCAATAGGCCCCTCCATAGGTGAACCTGACGATATATTTTTTCTATCCATCTTTAATCCTTGCTATAATAGATATGTAAACATCTTGTCCAAAATCATTTAAGAACCGAATGGAACGCCGTGGAAGAAAAGGGAATTGCGGTTGATCAGCTTTTTAAATTCAATTCTGTCGAGTTCTTCAAGATCTTTTGCCGATAAATTTTCTGAGATAGGAATGAAGGTACCCCCGAGCACTGCTCGGCAATTTATTTCATGAGAGTATTCAGAAAAGACTACGGTGTCTTTAGGCACAATATAAACATACTCCTCAACTTCATCTTGAAGAATTTTTGTTAAAATCATGTAATCAATAGGCGATGCGCTTGCGGCTTGGTTCAATACAACCAAATGCCCTCTCACCGGAGTTAAAAAAGGATCTTGGTTTAACTTTCTAGCCCCAAATCCGCTGCAGTTGAAAATAACAGCTTCTTTAACTTCCTCATAAGCGAGAACTTCTCCAATTTCAATGGGGATCAAAAGCCTTTGAACTTCTCTTAATAAGTGCTGCATAAGTTTTGTGGTATTCAGGTAATACGAGGCAGCTCCAATAAAGTCCGTATGTTGTACACCATTTCCAAAATCGAGAGTAACTTCCTCATGACAAGGAACCAGACCTCTTCCTTCCAGTTCTTCAATACCCGACGGGGTGTTTTTGCCGCAATATACAGGCATAAAAGTCACAGCAGTCTTTGTAATATAAGGATGCTTACCCAGGTTAATTTGTTGATAAACCATGAACGTGTCTATACCAATTAAATTGACATTTCCTTGCTCCTTGGGCGCTGTTTTTAATGATTGAAGGGAACAATAACCACCAGCCCGCCAAGAAGCTGTATCATATAACTCTTTTGTTGTAATTCCAGCGATCTTAAACCCAAGCCTTGCAAGTTCAATAGCTATGGTAAGTCCCATACACCCGGCTCCGATGACACGAATAGGGACGCTGAAATCAGCCTCATTTTGAAAGAGCTCAATGGCTCTTTTTACAGAACCAAATAGAGTGGTCCAACCTGAGCCTCCATGCCCATAACAGTTTACAATCGTTTTATTTGGAAAAGAACCATCTATAGATATGTTAAAATTCCCCTCTCTTACTGGACGGATACACGTTATTTTTTTTAGAATGGTACGTTCATTGATCAGGGGTGGTTTTAATTTAATAATACGAGTATTTTTGTTCATAGAGTTCCGGTTGTAAGATTTTCATAACAATGGGTTGCAATTACAATATCTTGAATAGCAACACCTGTTAGGTCTGATATAGTTATCCATTCATCTTCTCTGATTCCCTTTTTGTCAATCCATTCACCTAGTTCGAGAATGCTTTCTTTTTTGAGACTATTTTCTTTCAAAGCATGGGAAGTTTCTCCATAGATAAAGCACTGTTTTCGACTATCTACAATCATTAAATCAGCCTTTGCAAATATCTCAGGGTCGAGCTCCTGTTTTTCTGGACGGTCAGCGCCAACAGCTGTAATATGAGTTCCCTTCTTGATATCTGAAGCGAAAAGAAGGGGATTTGTCGCAGAAGTAGTTGTAACGATAAGCTGACAGTGACTGGCCACTTCTTGCGGCGAGAGAGCTACCTGAATTTGAAATTTTTTTAAAAGCGGGTCATTTTTAAATTCTAAAATAGCTTCTTCCCGTCTTGCCCAAATCCAGACCTTCCTGGAAGGGATAACATGAGAAAGAAGTTGTAACTGCATACGCGCTTGCATACCAGCACCAATGATACCGATATATTGAGTATGCCGGGGTGCAAAATGCTTTGCGCAAATAGCTCCTGCAATAGCAGTTCTAAGGTTTGTTAAATATCCCTCATCTTCTAAAAGAGCAAGAGGTTCGCCTGTTTTTTGACTAAATACTAGCATCAAACCCATAAGATTCTTTTTTTTCTGCTTATAATTTCCAGAAAAATAAGAGGCTATTTTAACAACAGTATAGGTATCGTCTTTAATATTCCCATATTTGATGTACAAATCTCCCGGGGGTGATTCAAAATGTAGATGGCCAGGGGATGGCACGATTACTTTTCCTTCTGAAAAGTTAACGAATCCCCTTTCCATTTGTAAAATCAATTTGGGGATGTCTAAGTTTTTTTCTATTTGTTCTTTTGTAAATTTTTTCATTTTCATACCTTGTTATTTTTTTTAAACTAAATGTATAACGTAACTAGCAATAGAAGTTCCAAAGGCCAGATATACCGGTATCTTGATTGTACGCATCTCAAAGAGCTTATACAAAATATTTAATACTGCCAGAATGATCAATCCAGGGCAGATCAATTGCAAGACAGGCCCAAGCATATTTGTAATACCCATAAATCCTAGGCATGCAATCGCGCCAGACAATCCGAGAACAATAACGGTTGCAGTTAAATAGTTAACGCGCTCTTTTAAAAAATTCTTATGAACATATTGAGCAGAGATAACAGTAACCGGAATAGCCGAAGTAAGAGAAGCTAGCGTTACTCCAATGCTTGACAGTAATGCACCTTTTGAACCGAGTAAATAGATCGAAATTGCCGGCAACATCTCTTCAGGAGTTGCAATAGGTAAAAGAGGAGCATAATAACTTGCAACGAAGGTAAGACCTGTATACATGCTTCCAAGGAGAAAGGCGGCAAAAAGACAAGCCTTTACCATTTTCTTAAAGACTTGTCGACGTGCTATAAGAGGATCGCTAGGAGCGTTTTCCTCCACACAAAAATAGGAAAGCACAAGAGGAGCAAAAAGAAAGGAGACAATGAGATCAAGCGTGCTATACCCTGTATGTAATCCTCGCATCAAGGCAACCTGATTTGTCATCTCAACAACATGCGCTGAAGGATGATGGTACAATCCTAAATAGACTTCTTTCGAAACTAAAAATTTGCGTATACTTGCCTACCAAAAAGAGTGGCGGGCAAAATGAAATTTGAAACGGTGAAAGAGCTAGACGACGAAAAATTCCGTCGTCTAGCTGGAGTAAAACGAACTACGTTTGACAAGATGACA
>CAMAUB010000123.1 GCA_945861315.1 Chlamydia trachomatis | reverse complement strand
CATTACCTCTACCCTTAGCCAGATAGTGATCAATTCTGTATTGGGCGGCATAATGGCGAATTAATGGATGGCTTTCTGAATTTATCATACAAACAATTATAACTTAATTGTTTTAAATTGTGTAATTTAAAGAATTTTTATCAAGGGAGATAAAGAGCGCGTAACACGCCCTGTAACACGCCCTATTAAGTCGTGACCCGCCAAGCCAGTAATTTCGACGGGGTAGCGTTCTGAAAAAGAGTCTACCTTCTCCCAGTCATTGAGGATGACAACGCCATCGATTTCAGGGCATTGCCCTCTGTGGCGAGCAGTTAGAAGTAATTTGCTCTCTGGATGATATCCCTCGACGACAACCTCGATTGTTTGCCCAATTAAAGGTTTATTTTGATTTTCGACAACTTTTTCTTGAATTTTGGCCAAACGAGCTTGTCGCTCTTGTTTCACATTCTCAGGGATTTGGTTCTCCATTTTCCAAGCAGGTGTGCCAGGCTCTCTGGAATAAGTGAATATCCCTACGTGGTTGAGTGGATAGTCTTGAACAAAAGAGAGGAGCTGCTCAAAGTGCTCTTCACTCTCCCCGGGGAAGCCAACAATTAGACTGGTGCGAATATGGATCCCTGGAATCTCTTTTCGTAGTTTGGTAATAACTTCTTTAATTTGTTTACCGTCAGTATGGCGGCGCATTGCCTTGAGAATAGTGTCATTGATGTGCTGAATAGGCATGTCTAGGTAAGGGCAGATGCGCGAATCGCTCTTCATAAGGGCGATAAGGTCATCATCGATCTCATCTGGATAGAGGTAGAGTAGACGAAGCCAATAGTCACCCTCAATTTTTAAAATTTCTTTTATCAGGTTTGTGAGACTCCCCTCGCCGTCTTTGCCATAATCACCAAGGTCTTGAGCAATTAAAATAATTTCTTTAACACCTTGAGCACGTAGAGCGCGAAATTCTTTGAGAATTTGGGCTACAGACTTGCTGCGAAGGGGGCCTTTGATTTTGGGGATGATGCAGTAGGCGCATCCCTTGCGGCATCCTTCAGCAATTTTAAGGTAGGCGTAGTGCTTAGGAGTTGCGAGCATGCGAGGCACTTCACCCGCTTCAAGATAACTTTTGGCAGTAACGATTTTGCCAGATTGGTCTGATTGGACCGCTTTGAGGATTCCGTCGACATTCCCAGAGCCAAGTAGATAGTGAACTCCAGGAAAGAGAGTTTCAATCTCCTCTCTGTGCTTAGTGACCATGCATCCTGTGACAATGAGCTTAGCTTCCGGTTTTTTTGTATCTAGAAGCTCTTGAATCACCTCTTTAGATTCGGTGCGGGAAGCTTCTAGAAAGGCGCACGTGTTGACAACTAAATAGTCGGCTTCAGTTAGATCTTCGGTGAGCTCATACCCAGCTTTAAGCAAGATTCCAAGCATCACTTCACTGTCGACTAGATTACGGGGGCATCCTAAACTGACAAAATGTATTTTCATAGGTAGTGAGGATAACAAGTTGAATCTTTTAAATCTCTTGAAAAATTATTCAACTATGGGTTACCTTAAGTGCTAAAATTATTTAAAGGAGAGATCTCATGGCAAGTAAGAATCGCGAAACGATTAAATTAAAGAGTACTGAAAGTACAGAAACCTATTGGACAACCAAGAATAAGAAAACAACCACAGGACGCTTAGAGCTTAAGAAATATGACCGAAAGCTGCGCCGTCATGTGATCTTCAAAGAAGCAAAATAAGCTTATGCGATTTGTTCTTTCTGTCGCAAAGAAATATCTAGTCCCTAAATGGAGACAGCTCTCTGTTTCCATTATCTCGCTTCTCTCCATTGTGGTGATTTCGCTAGTGGTGTGGCTATCTATTGTCTTTCTTTCTGTGACAGATGGAGTGCAAAAAAACTGGCTCAATCAATTAGTTTCCCTCAATGCTCCTGTACGCATGATGCCAACAGAGGCTTACTACTCCTCTTATTTCTATAAGATCGATTCAGTAAGCTCTAACACGGGCTATACAACACGCTCTATTGGTGAGAAGCTTTTAGCGTCAGCTAGCGACCCCTACGATCCAAACTACGATGCTGAGCTGCCAGTTGATTTTCCTCTAGCAGATAGAAATGCGGATGGTTCAATTAAGGACCTTGTCAAAGGGGGCTTTGCTGCTGCAGAAAAGATTCGTGGTGTGCGTCCTCAAGAGTATGAAGTGGCACTTGGTAACATGCGCCTTAATCTTTTTCGTGAGCTTCCTGGAAGCGGCTATGAAGAGAGTTGTGTCTCGCAAGTCTCCTATTTTACCAATGTAGATCCTCAAAACATCTCTTTTCAAGGAATGGTACTTCCCCCTAGATCTGAAGATTTCAATAATTTACTCTCATCTCTTCCTCCAAGGGATTTGACTCAATTCTTTAATCATCTTCAATTAAAGTCTGTCAAGACAAGTGATGAGTACTTTCCGCTAAGCTCCCTACTTTATCCCTACCAAGGTTCTCTTAGAGGGTGTGCCATTTTACGCAACGGAGATGTCGCACGTGTCATTGTCCCTCAAACAGTGAAAGAGCTTAAGCCTCTTTGTGCGCGCTATCAACAGATGGGCTACGATGTAGTCGAGCTAAACCTCAATTTCCAAAATGGGCTTCTTACTGAGGATTTCTCTTTTATCACCTTTGATAAAGGAGCTATCTTCAAGGCAAAAGTTTTAGATAGCTCAATTACTCCTGCCTCATCTTATCATGAGGTTCAAGTTCAGATCGAAGCAGAGGTGCAAGGAGTTTTCCTCTCTGGCAATATGGCAATGAATCATCTTGAAATCTATGAAGCAAAAGCGATAGAAGGCTCCCCTCTTTGGGCGTATCAAAGTGCAGTTCCCGTTGATGGAGTGCTTGGAGATGGCGTCATTATTTCACAGAGCTATTTGAAAAATGGTGTGAGAATGGGAGATCGGGGCTATTTAAGCTATTTTGCTGCAACACCCACCTCGACTCAAGAGCAGCGCCTGCCAATTTTCGTGGCTGGTTTTTATGACCCAGGTCTAGTCTCCATTGGAAATAAATTTGCCTTTGTTGATCCAAAAGTGACCTCTTCCCTAAGAGGGAGTTTGTCAGTACCAGACAGCTCTCTTGGAAATGGAATCAATATTTGGGTTCCAAATGTCAAGGATGCGCAGAAGGTGAAAACGCAACTAGTAGCGCAGCTTAATCTCGCAGGAATTGATCGATATTGGAATGTTGAATCGTATCAAGACTATGAATTTGTGAAGCCTATACTTCAACAGCTATCAAGTGACAAAACTATTTTCACTCTCATTACCCTTCTAATTTTAATTGTTGCATCCTCGAACATCATCTCAATGTTGATCCTACTTGTAAATGACAAGCGTAAAGAAATTGGGATCATGCGAGCCATGGGTGCCAGCGCAAAAGATGTTGCGATGATTTTTGGTTTATGCGGCTTTATCACGGGGATCTTTAGTTGTCTGATTGGAACTTCCTTAGCCATAGTCACCGTTCATCACATCGATCTGCTTGTCAATGTGTTGAATTTCTTTAAGGGACACGATATGTTCCAGGCAGCTTTCTTTGGCTCATCTCTTTCAAATGAAGTGAGTGTGCCAACAGTCGTTTTTGTTTTGATCGCAACACTAACACTTTCAGTAGTTGCTGGCCTTATTCCTGCGATAAAAGCGTCAAAAGTTTCTCCAACAGAAGCACTGAGGGGGGAATAATGGCACCAATACTTAGAGCAAATAAGATAAAAAAGAGCTTTTTTAGACCAGAGCAGCTTGATATTTTAAAAGAGATCTCGCTTGAAATTTACCCTGGGCAAAGCTTAGCTATTATGGGTTCTTCAGGAGAAGGAAAGAGCACGCTCTTGCAAATCCTTGGAACTCTAGAGGCTCCCACATCTGGCACGATTGAAATCGTTCAAAAATATGTCGATAAAAGCAATGCCTCAAACATTCGAAATAAGCATATAGGCTTTGTTTTCCAAGGGTACAATCTTCTTTCAGACTATAGTGCTCTACACAACGTCTTGATGCCAGCGCTTATCGCTAAAGAGCAGATACACAAAGGATCTTTCAACTACAATCGAGCTCTAGAACTTCTAGCGCATGTAAACCTTGAAGAGCGCGCTCACTATCCAACAAAGCTCCTCTCAGGTGGAGAAAAACAACGCGTAGCGATAGCTAGAGCGCTATGCAATAATCCTGAGATTATTCTAGCTGATGAACCTTCAGGAAATTTAGATCACGCAACTTCTACTGTGATCCATAATCTCCTACTTCAATGCGCAAAACAGTACGGCAAGGGACTGATTATCGTCACACATGATGAAGAACTAGCCCTTCTATGCGACTCAATACTCACACTTAAAGAAGGGCAACTCTATGGAGACACTAACGATGGATAAAACCTTTATCACACACCTGGATAATGAGATTGATCAACTGAAAGAAAATGGTCTATTTAAAGAAGAGAGAGTCATTTGTTCTCCCCAACAAGCAGAGGTGAACTTAAAGGGGCAAAAGCCGGTCTTAAATTTCTGTTCAAATAACTATTTAGGTCTTGCGAACCATCCACGAGTGATTGCGGCAGCAAAATCAAGCTACGAAACCTACGGCTTTGGAATGGCATCTGTTCGCTTTATTTGTGGAACTCAAACTATTCACATCGAACTTGAGGAAAAACTCTCCAAATTTTTGGGTACAGAAGACACCATTTTATATAGCTCTTGCTTTGATGCCAATGGTGGCCTTTTTGAAACTTTGCTTGGAACAGAAGATGCTATTATCAGTGATTCTCTTAACCATGCAAGCATCATTGAT
>CAMAUB010000122.1 GCA_945861315.1 Chlamydia trachomatis | reverse complement strand
AAAAACGACTTGAAATCAAAGAGATGGAAACTGGAACTGTTGAGTCACTCTCCTTTGATGATCTTCTAAAGAGGTTGCAAAAATGTTAAATCTTGAACGTACACATACTTGTGGTGCACTCACTGCAAAGCATATTGGAGAGAAAGTTTTGCTCTGTGGTTGGGTGAATAGACGACGCGACCATGGCGGGATGATCTTCATCGATCTACGAGACCGTTATGGGTTAACACAGATTGTTTTTAGGCCAAAAACCGATGATCAAATGTATGCACATGCAGAATCACTTCGCTCTGAATGGGTCATTGCCATCCAAGGTGTGGTTATCTCTCGAGGAGAGGGAATGACCAATCCAAAATTAAAAACAGGTGAAATTGAAATTGAAGTACACACGCTTCAAATTTTATCAAAAGCTAAAACTCCTCCCTTTTCAATCTGTGATGAGTCAATCAATGTAAATGAAGAACTTCGGTTGAAATATCGCTATCTCGACATAAGAAGAGGAGAGATTGCACGCAATTTGATTGTCCGTCATCAAGCTATGTTGTCAACGCGTAACTATCTTTCAAAGCACAATTTTATTGAAGTTTCAACCCCAATTTTAGCGAAGTCCACCCCTGAGGGTGCACGTGATTACCTTGTTCCTTCTCGGATTTCGCCCGGCACTTTTTATGCCCTCCCACAATCTCCCCAACTCTTTAAACAGTTGTTAATGATTTCAGGAATTGATCGCTATTTTCAGATCTCTCCTTGTTTCCGTGATGAAGACCTTCGATCAGATCGTCAACCTGAATTCCATCAGATTGATATTGAATTGAGCTTTGAAACGTATGAAACGTTTTTTCCGCTCATGGAAGGTCTTGTGGCAACACTTTTCAAAGAGTGTGCAAAAGTTGAGCTATTCCCACCATTTCGCCGTCTTCCCTACAAAGAAGCAATGGAGCGCTATGGAAGCGATAAGCCTGACCTTCGATTTGATATGGAGCTTATTCGTATCGATGATATCGCAAAAAAATCTGAATTTATCGTTTTTAATGAAGCTGATGTAGTCAAAGGCATTTGTGTTAAAGGTGGTTTGGATATTTCTCGCAAACAAATCGATGAATACACTCACTTTGTCGGAAATTTTGGAGCACATGGACTTGCCTGGATCAAGATACAAGCTGATGGCGCCTGCTCAAGTATTGTGAAATTTTTCCCCGAGCCTCTTATTTCTGAACTTGTTAAAAAAATGGATGCTCAAGTAGGAGACCTGCTTCTCTTTATTGCTGCAGATGATGACACAGTCAATCAAGCTTTAGATCACCTTCGAAGAAAAATTGCCAAAGATCGCAATTTGATCAAGAAAGATCACTATGAACTTGTCTGGATTACAGAATTCCCTCTTTTGCTTTGGGATAAAGAAGAAGGGGGCTATGCTTGCTCCCACCACCCGTTTACTGCCCCTTATCATGAGGATATCCATCTACTAGATAGCGACCCTCTCAAGGTTCGCTCCGCTAGCTATGACCTTGTCATCAATGGATATGAAGCGGGAGGCGGCTCTCGTCGTATCTTTGATAGCGACCTACAACAAAAGATTTTCACCTTACTAAAACTTTCTGAAGACGATATTTATAAACGTTTTGGCTTCTTTATCGAGGCCCTTCAGTATGGCACTCCCCCTCATATGGGGATTGCTTTCGGCCTTGACCGTCTCATTATGCTTCTTTGTCAAACAGACAACATTAGAGATGTCATAGCCTTTCCAAAGACACAACGAGCAGCCGACCTGATGATGGACGCGCCCTCGGATGTGATGAAAAAACAGCTCTCTGAGTTAAAAATACACGTTAGCCAAGGATAGATAATATGAAAAAGCTTCTTATAATTTTGACACTATCATTTTTTGCGCTCCCCTTAAGAGCCGAAGCAGCTCTTAATCAAGAGTCTGATGTCACTTTAGAAAAAAAAATGTCTGAGCGGCATGAGCCAACTGTTATTGCTCAATCTCTTGGCCATTTAATCGTACGTCATCTTGTAAACCCTGGCTTTGAACTCGACCTTGATCAAGTGATCAAAGGAATCGAAGATGAGAGAGCTGGAATTGCCTCCCCTCTCACTGAAGAGGAATATGAGCAAGCTATCTATGCCCTCCAAGAGGATCTTTTTGCAAAGATTGCAGATGAAAACCTAGCACAAGCCACTAATTTTCTTAAAACAAATGCAGTAGAGTCTGGAATCAATATCATTGAGCCTAAACTACAATACCGCGTTGTAAAAAGTGGCGAAGGTGAAGTTGTCAATGAAGAGTGCACTCCACTTATTCACTATAAAGGTTCACTTTTAGATGGAACTGTTTTTGCAAATTCAACTGAAGGTGGAGCAAATCCAATTAACCTTCCATTGAAGCAAACAATTCCCGGCTTTACAAGAGGTCTTATTGGGATGAAAGAGGGAGAGAAGCGAACCCTTTACATTCACCCCGAACTTGCCTATGGATTAGCAGGCCATCTTCCTCCTAACTCCCTACTTATCTTCGAAGTTGAGATTCTAAAGGCAAATACTGCAACAGAAGAAATTGCAACACAAGAGTCTCTTTCTGAGGACACAATACGATAGAAATCGTTCTTTATCAGCCAGAAATTCCACAAAATGCCGGTAACATTGCGCGTACATGTGCTGTTACCGGTTCTTCTTTAACACTTGTTAGACCTCTTGGATTTAGCGTTTGTTCAAAACACCTAAAAAGAGCCGGCCTTGACTATTGGGATGAAATTAAGGTTAATATCGTTGATGAATTTCTGATGGATAAGCGTCCTTGTTACTTTTTCTCAACAAAAGCTGATCGCCCCTATACAGAGATCTCCTTTGAACTAGATGCACGTTTAATTTTTGGATCGGAAGGAGCAGGATTGCCCCAAAAATTCCATGAGACGTATGCAAATCAGTTTTACACAATTCCAATGAGAACCCATTTACGTTCTCTCAACCTTTCAAATTCTGTGGCAATTGTTCTCTATGAAGCTTTAAGACAGCAGGAATTTAGATCACTGAAAATCTGCGAGATATAGTCGATTAAATTCGGAATGATAATTTTGACCTGCGTGAAAGCCTTGCGATTGATAGATCGTAACTGACCCAATATTAACCTCAGTTTTGGGTTTATCCCGCAGATCTTCAGGGATCTTTCTCGATCTTTTTGCGCTTTTTTCCTCGAAAAGGGTACAAGACCCTTCCCTTCGGAAAAAATCCCAAAAATTTTCGAGAAATCTCCTCTGAATATCTACGGGATAACCCCAAAACTCAGGTTATTAGAAATATGGGGTCAGTTACGATCTATCAAGCCCGAGAGCTTTGACGCAGGTCAAAATTATCATTCCGAATTTAATCGACTATAAACCCAAAACTTGGGTTAAAAAGCACTAGAGAGCTTCTGTAACCATCTTGCGTAATGCATCGAGATCTTTTAGACCAACAACACGCTTTACAACTTGTCCTTCTTTGAAAAGAATCAGGGTTGGGATTGAAGTGACTTCAAACTTTGATGCAACATTAACAGATTGATCTGTATCAACTTTAGCAACAATCATTTTTCCAGACATCTCTTGAGCAAGCTCTTCGACAACAGGAGTTAACATACGACATGGGCCACACCAGTCGGCATAAAAATCGACGAGCACAACGCCTGAAGCAACGTTATTGTCAAAGTTATCATCATTGAGCAGCTTAATGAGATTCGATGCAGGCATGTATTTCTCCTAAAATTTTAGATTTATCAGCATAGTGTACAAAACTCTCGAAATAATACCAAAGCTGATTTTTTGGGTTGGTATTTATTCATCATTGATTTTTACTCTATATATGGCAGAGTATCAACCTAAATCGCATATTGTTTTAGTTGCAAATGGTGAGCCTCCAACTGCCCACCTTTTCCATTCAGTTTTATACCCAAACAACTTGAAAAGTCGGAATTTCGGCTGCGTCAAAGCCCCGGGCTTGATCGATCGTAAACAACCCCATATTTCTAATATTGAGTCGGTTACGATCGATCAAGCCCGGGATCTTTCACGTCAGCCCAAATCCGATTTTTCAAGTTGTTTGGGTATAACACCACTCATTTCTCTTATTGCTGTAGATGGAGGATTTAAAAGTTGCCATACATACCAAAGGATTCCTGAGCTTGTATTAGGAGATTTTGATTCCATAGAAGAGAAGCTACTGAAAAATTATCCAACAATAAAAGTGATACACACCCCCGATCAGAATAAGACCGATTTAGAAAAAGCATTTGAATATCTTTTTCAATTTTCTATAGAACAAATCACTGTATTAGGGGCTCTTGGCAGACAAATTGATCACACCTATAAAAATCTGGAATTATTGACCCGCTATCCAACGAAAGTCACTTATCAAACTCCTTATGAAAAACTTTTTTCTCTGCCAAAAAAAAGCACCTTTTTATGCAAAAAAGGAACAAAAATCTCTTTTATTCCATTTGGAAATAAGGTGACAAACATCACAAGTCGAGGCCTTAAGTGGGAGTTAATTGCAAAAGATCTTAAAGAGATGAGCATCTCTAATGTTGCCCTACAAGAGAAAATATTCATTGAGTTCGAAACAGGACACCTTCTATGCGCGTTAGCATCAGGTGAGTAAATTAGCTATCAACCTGAGTTTTGGGTTTATCCCGCAGATCTTGGATATTGATCTTAAGATTTAATCGACTGTACCCTTTTGCTCAGTGGTCTATCCCCAAACAACTTGAAAAGTCGGAATTTCGGCTGCGTCAAAGCCCCGGGCTTGAACGATCGTAAACAACCCCATATTTCTAATATTGGGTCGTTTACGATCGTTCAATCGCGGGAGCTTTCA
>CAMAUB010000121.1 GCA_945861315.1 Chlamydia trachomatis | reverse complement strand
CAGCATTATTATTGCTGAAGAACATCGAAGGAGAGAAACATGTCATTGAGAGACACGTTGACAAATGAGAAGCTAAACGACCAGTATAAAAATTCGTTTGCTCTTGTCAATCACGCCATTGTAGTGGCAAAAAGACGCATCGCACTTGGTGATGGAATGAAGTCAGATCTTGCAACTGATATTCTTGAAAACATCGCAAATGGGAAGGAAGTGATTCCTAATGATAAAATGGATAATCTTGGTGAAGAAGATTCACTTGAGCTTGAAGAAGTAGTATGAAAGAGCGTGTTCTGATCACTTCAGCACTTCCTTATGCCAATGGACCTCTTCATTTTGGACATATAGCAGGAGCCTACTTACCAGCAGACTGCTATGCACGCTTTGAACGCCTTCGCGGAAGTGATGTTCTCTATATCTGCGGCTCAGATGAATATGGCGTTGCCATCACGCTTTCTGCAGAGATGGCTCATCGCACACCACAAGAGCATGTTGACATGTATCACAAGGTCAATGCTGATTTTTTTGAAAAGTTAGAGATTAAATTTGACCACTTCTCCCGTACAACTTGCAAAGAGCACAAGCCTATTGTCGATGCATTCTTTCAAGATTTATACGGCAGTGGATTTATCGAAGCTAGAGAGACAGACCAACTCTACTCTGAAGCTGATAATCGCTTTTTAGCTGACCGCTATGTGCTCGGAACTTGCCCTCGTTGCCACTATGAAGAGGCGCGTGGCGATGAGTGTGGGCACTGTGGTGCAAGCTATGAAGCTACTGACCTAAAAAATCCTCGTTCAAAACTCACTGGAGCACCTTTGATCAGGCGAAGAACACGCCACTGGTTTCTGCTCTTTGATCGCTTTAAAGATAAGCTTACACAATTTCTTTCAGTGCGTAAATGGCGCCCTAACGTCCTTAACTTTGCTCAACACTACATAGATGACCTCCATCCAAGAGCTATTACACGCGATCTAGAGTGGGGAGTGCCCCTTCCTCTTGAAGAGGCTAAAGGCAAAGTTTTCTACGTTTGGTTTGACGCTCCCATCGGCTATATTAGCGCTACCCAAGAGTGGGCAAAAAAGCGAGGGACACCCGACGCATGGGAAGAGTACTGGCTCAACCCACAAACCAAATATGTTCAATTCATCGGAAAAGACAATATCCCTTTCCATGCCGTCTTCTTTCCTGCCATGATTATGGGACAAAGTCGCCCCTATAAACTTGTTGATGATCTTGTGGCAAACGAGTTTTATAACCTTGAAGGTAAACAATTTAGCAAATCTGAAGGGTGGATGATCGACCTTAAATCATTTTTCAATCACTTCCATACAGATCAAATTCGTTACGCTATTGCTGCCAACTCTCCAGAGAGTGCCGATTCAGAATTCACATGGAAAGACTTTCAATTCCGCTGTAATGGAGAGCTTGTTGGAAAGTTTGGCAACCTCATTAACCGCGTTCTTGTTTTTGTTCAAAATAAGTGTGATGGTAAAGTTCCCCCCCGCGGTAATCTAGACGAGATAGACAAAGCATTTCTAACAGATATGAAGCGTATTATATCTGAGGTTTATGAACAATACGCCTCCTATCGCATCCGTAAAGTAAGCCAACTGCTTATGGAGCTTGCCACTGTTGGTAATACGTATTTTGATTTTAAGACACCGTGGAAAGGGCCAAATAGAGAGACAACCATTTCGCTTTGCCTTGAATGCATCAAATGCTTAGCTCTTGCAGCTACCCCCATTATTCCATCTTCTGCTAGAAAAATATGGGAGATGCTTGGCCTTAGTGAACCAAAACTTTGGGATGAGGCAATAAAGCTTACCATGGCTCAAGGAGCAGCACTTCCCAAACCCACTATTTTATTTCAGAAAGTTGAAGATGAGGTAATCAAGAATCAAATGGATATATTAAAAAGCATGCATGAAAAGGCCTACGAGGTAAAAGCACCTCCTTATCAACCCATTAAAGCGAAAATCTCAATTGACGATTTTTTTAAACTCGACCTACGAGTTGCAACAATTTTAGAAGCAGAACCTGTACCTAAGAGCAAGAAACTTCTCAAGCTTTTGGTCGATATTGGTCTTGAAAAGCGTACGGTTGTCTCTGGCATTAGCCTTCATTACAAACCTGAAGAGCTTATTGGTAAGAAGGTTGTTGTTGTTGCAAATCTTGAGCCTGCAAAATTAATGGGAATTGAGAGCCAAGGAATGGTGCTTGCAGCTAACCTTGAATCTAAAGTAGAACTCGTTACGCTAGAGGATCTTCCCGGCGGAGCAGAAGTCACCTAAAATTAGACCTCTTGCATCGACTATACACAAGCGTGTGACGACTGATGGCGAAGTAATCCAGTCTCACGTGTTTGGGCATCGTTATTAGAAATAGCTATTCCAATAGCTTTTGCAGTGCCGACTAAAACAACGAGTTTTTTGCCACGCGTTACACCTGTGTAGAGCAGGTTGCGCTTGAGCATCATAAAGTGGGAGGAGTGGATCGGAATGATGATACAGGGTGACTCACTCCCTTGATATTTATGAATTGATGTCGCATAGGCTAGAACAAGCTCGCTCAGCTCTAAGAAGGTATATGCGACAATTTTTTGATCAAATTTAACAAGTATCTCTTGCTGGTCACGATCAATTTTGAGCAAGCGTCCAATATCCCCGTTAAACACTTCTTTCGTATAATTATTGCGAATCTGCATCACCTTATCCCCAGGAGAAAAGCGCGTTCCAGATGACATCAAAAAGTCTTTTTGAGGATTGAGCTTTTCTTGAAGAGAGGTGTTAAGTGTATCAATGCCACACCCTCCTCGCTTCATAGGAGCGAGTACTTGGATTTCATCAAAGGGGTGAAAGCGTGTTCGAAGGCGCTTGCAAACAAGATCAACAATTGTCTGTGTAACCTCTTCTGCCTCTTCTGCTTTGATAAAAAAGAAGTCTCCATCTTTGTCAATGGTAAGATCTGGAAATTCTCCTTCATTGATCAAGTGCGCATTAGTGATGATTTTGGAGCTAGCTGCTTGTCGATAAATCTTGGAAAGAGTGGTGACAGCAATGGTTTTGCTTTTGATTAGATCTTGTAATACGGTCCCAGGGCCAACGCTTGGAAGTTGATTGACATCTCCAACTAAAATGACACGTGCATGAGTTGGAATTGCTTTGAGAAGGTGGTACATCAGTGTTGTATCAATCATGCTCACCTCATCAATGATGATGAGATCACAGTTGAGAGGGTCATTTCGATCTTTGGTAAAACGTCCTTTTTTAAAGTCATATTTGAGCAGAAGGTGAATGGTAGAAGCAGGATGCCCTGTTATCTCACTCATCCTCTTGGCTGCTCGTCCAGTTGGAGCTGCCAAAATGATCTTTGGTGTCAATCTTTCTGTGATGGTCAAAATAGCATTGGTAATCGTGCTCTTACCTGTTCCAGGGCCGCCTGTAATAATGTGGAGTTTCTCTTGCAGTGATGAGATCACTGCTTGTTTTTGCAGATCGGCAAGAGTGAGGTTGAGCTTTTTTTCAACCCAATTAATGGCTTTATCTACTTTCACATCGCGCAGTAAGCTTTGTCCATTTTGAAGGCGTTCAAGCTCCCTTTCAA
This sequence comes from Chlamydia trachomatis, assembly GCA_945861315.1. Lineage (GTDB taxonomy): Bacteria > Chlamydiota > Chlamydiia > Chlamydiales > JAAKFR01 > JAJACK01. Next base: position 1,268 of record CAMAUB010000121.1, on the reverse strand, counting down.
TACCCCGCTCACTTATCCACAGCTTTTTAGACCAAATGTAGTCATCTCTTTGCATGATGCGCTCTTCAGTTAGAGCGACTTTTAGCCGCTCTGAAATATCTACTTCAAGCATTTGCTGCGCTTTTTCAATAAGTCCAGATTTGGGATGGCATGTATGTCCTTCTGCTGCAAGTTCTGATAAGACGAAATCTATGCCTGAGTCAATACGCTGCTCTCCATCTTTGGGAAAACCCATCTTGAAAGCGATTGTGTCTGCTGTGCGAAAACTAATACCCGGAATATGTTGGGCTAAGGTGTAGGGATTCTCTTTAAGTCGCTCAGTTGTTTCATCTCCATAGATTTTGTAGATCTTATGTGCATAGGCAGGTGAGACTGAATATCTTTGCAAAAAGACCATCACCTCACGAATCGACTTGTGTTCTTGCCAACACTGTTTGATCTGTTCAAGTCGCTTTTCACCAATTCCCTCCACATTAGCAAGCCGGTGAGGCGTTTTATCAATCACCTCAAGAGTTTTCTCTCCAAAACGCTTGACGATGCGCTTTGCGTAGACAGGTCCAATGCCGCGTATCATGCCAGATTCTAAATATTTTTGAATTCCAACGACATCGCTTGGCTCTTCAATCTGACACTCTTTCACCTCAAATTGCACACCGTGGCTAGGGCTGGTCTTCCAGTCACCAAGCAGCCGCACTGAAACGCCAGCTCCAACGCCGGCTAGTGGTCCAACAATTGTAGTTAGTTCATTTTTACGAGGCTGTTTTAAACGAGCTACAGTAAAGCCATTCTCTTGGTTTTGATAAGTGATCCGTTCAATATAGCCAAAGATCTGATCCATGTGGATAGTTTATACAAAATTGAATACATTAACAGACTATTTCTTCATAACTCAAATCTTAAGAATAAGCAATTCATTCCAATTGGTTGTGAAGCGTTTGGAAAAATGTCTCTGTTCTGGAGAGGGTTTTTGTTCTGCGGCAAAATGGAGTGTCGATACTCCAAACTTCTCATTGGCCAGATCCATCATGGCCATGATTTTCTCTTCTTTATCTGTTACATCTTTAGTGAAGAGATCGCGTTGGTACCTATTTTTATCTTGTAGGCCGCCAAGTAAGATACCGGCTCGTTTATATACTCATCCTAGCTTAAAATGAGAAATTTGGGCCGCGTCAAAGCCTCGGGATTGATCGATCGTAATCAACCCCATATTTCTAATATTGGGTCGATTACGATCGATCAAGCGCGAGAGCTTTCACGCTGGCCGAAAT
>CAMAUB010000120.1 GCA_945861315.1 Chlamydia trachomatis | reverse complement strand
CTATCTTACCATTGAATTTTGCAACCGCCTCTATAGTCGATTAAATTTAGATTGATACCCTCTGGTTACGCCAAAGCACCCGGGGTTTAATGATCCCAAGTTGATCAATATTTCTAATATTAACCGACTTGTGATCATTAAACCGCGGGGCTTTGGCGCAACCATAAAATATCAATCTAAATTTAATCGACTATATTTCTAATATTGGGTCAGTTACGATCTATCAAGCCCAAGAGCTTTGACGCAGGTCAAAATTATCATTCCGGATTTAATCGACTATAAAGTCACTATACAAAAACAACTTAGATAGAGTAGATTTCACTGGGCTTAAAAAAGAAGTCAATTTCAAAATTGGCCGTATCTGGCGCATCAGATCCATGCACGGCATTTGCCTCAATTGAATCAGCAAAATCAGCTCGGATTGTTCCGGCAGCTGCTAGTTTTGGGTTTGTTGCTCCCATCACGTCGCGGTTTTTCAAAATTGCTTTTTCCCCTTCTAGAACTGAAATGAGCACAGGACCTGAGATCATGAATTCAACGAGATCTTTATAAAATGGACGCTCCTTGTGCACACCATAAAAAGCTTGCGCTTCCTTCTTTGTCAAATGCTTCATTTTGCAGGCGACTACTCTAAGTCCTACCTTTTCAAAGCGAGATATAATTTGCCCAATAACATTCTTTTTAATCGCATCCGGTTTGATAATTGAAAGCGTTCTCTCCATTACATTTGGCTCCTATTTTTTGAAAGAAGTGTAGATAAAAAAAGAGAAAAAGTCTATCATTTTTGACTATGTTGTTACCTACCTCGCCACTAAGAGCCTCTCAACCTCCATCCTTTCCGACGACTCCTGTGACCTCTACCCGGGTAACTCGCCTTCAAACAGGCTCTTTACCCATTCCATTTTTTTCTCCAGATGGAAAAGTTTATCCTCTAAATCAAGTCAATGGACGCCAAGTTTTTTTTGTTTCTCCTAATACAAAGAGAAAGGGCGACTTGATCTATCGCATTAAAAATGTGAGCGATGGTAGACGTTATATTGGAAGTGTGAAACAAACCGACACAAATACATGTGGAAAGCGTCTTTCAAAATATCACTCCGAGGTGAATTCTACAGAACGAAAACCGCGACAACATATTGTGCACGCTTTGCGCCGCTCCCCAAGGAAATTTACATTAAAAGTGCTCGACCATCAGCCTGGAATTTCTGAGCCTGATCTGTTAAAAATTGAAGAGCAGTGGCAAGACAAGTTTAGGACACGAGAGAGAAAGCATGGCTACAATCATAGCAGACCAACACTTGAAAGGCTTAGGACTGGTAAGATTGGGCAGCGCGAAAGCCCCGCCGAATCGTAATCTTTATTGCCTTATAGTCGATTAAATCCGGAATGATAATTTTCACCGCGTCAAAATTATCATTCCGGATTTAATCGACTATATGAGTCCTAAGAACGAAGAGCAGCAGAGATAAGAGCAGATAAATCATTTGGATCTGCAACATGGGCCGCTTTTTCAAGCGCTTTTTCTGCTGCCAGCTGCGTATAACCTAAATTCATTAAAGCCTTTAGAGCTTCACCAATTGTTGTTGTTGCAGCTGGTCTAGTTGAAAACTGCTTCCCTTTCAACTCAATGATCAACCGCTCAGCACTCTTCTTTCCAATGCCTGGGACACTTGAGAGTGCTGCAATATCGTGTTTTGCGATTGCCTCTGCTAATCTATCAGGAGGAAGTCGACCAAGCAAGTTGATCGCTGTTTTAGGGCCAACTCCAGAAATCGTGATGAGTAGCTCAAACAAATCACGCTCCTCTTTGGTCAAAAAACCATAAAGCGTCTGAGAGAGCTCGCGCACAACCCAAGCAGTGTAAAGCTGGACTTTTTTTCCAATTTCTAGATTTCCTACAAGATTGATGGGAACAGGAAGGCGATAGCCAACACCTTCTACATCAATGACTGCAAACTGATGGTTGAGTGATATAAGCACTCCTTTCACATATTCATACACGTTGACACCTTCCCGACCTTGCAGCATTAGCATGACAAATTGCAAGCGCCAAAGCATCAGCTGCATCTTCTGGCGTTGGATCTATTTTAAGTGAGAGCAACTGTCTAATCATCCCTTGTACTTGTATTTTGCTCGCTTTTCCAGTTCCTGTCACGGCACATTTTGCTCGTGTGGGAGAATATTCAAAAATGGGAATTTCTTGCAAAGTTGCTGCAAGAATTGCCATACCACGTGCAATTCCAAGTGTCATCGCGCTATGCACGTTTTTATCAACATATTGCTTTTCAACAGCACATGCTGTTGGTCGATATTTTTCAATAAGCTGCGCTAATCCTTCAAAGATGATGCGATAGCGCATCGAGTTGAGTTTGCCACGCGGGGGACGAATACAACCAAAATCAAGTGGGATAATCTTCGCTCCCACTTCAATGATGCCATACCCAGTAACAGCTGTCCCTGGATCGATACCAAGGATGATTTCATTCTTCAAGACTCTTTCCCAAAACAGCTCTTTAGATCAGAAAATTTATTCGAGATCTGATCGTACTGTTTTTTGACTTTTTGCAGGTCGATAATTTCATCTCGCAGCTGCTGCATCTGATCTTGAAGATCGCGTGATTTTTTTTGCCACTCATCTACCATCTGTTCGAGCTTCTCTTCATGTCTCTTTTGAAGATTGAATTGATTTTGTAATCTCTCAATTTCCATTTTTTGTTTTTGCAAAATTTCTTCTTGTTCACTTAGCTGAACTTTTTGCCGCTCTGTTAAATCACGTAGAAGGGTGGACTCCTTCACTTTCTTTGCCAAATGTTGCTGTGCCTGGCGAATTTCCCCTTCACTCTCTTCAAATTGAAGACGACTCGATTGAAGATTATTCTGCATTTTTGCTTTTTCCTGATTCCAACCTTGCTCTGCTTCAATTTTCACTTTGAGCTGCTTTTTTAAAACCTCTTGCTCTTCACTCAGCTCTTTATTATCTAAGACAAGGCGCTCTTTAATTCTCTCAACATCCTCAAGACTTGTCTTAAGAGTTCTTACCTGCTCTAAAAATTTTTCTCGCACTGTTTCGACATCACTTTCTAGCAACTGCTCTTGCATCTGCTTGAGGCGCTCTTCTAAGATGCTTTGGTTTTCTTCTACTTTTGTCCTCGCCTCTTGAGCAAGATAGAGCTCTTTTTCAAGCTCTTGCTTCTCTTCTAGTTCGCGCAGTGCATTGCCTAACCTCTCCTTTAACCCTGAAGCCTCATGACGCAGGTTATTAATCTCTGCATGTAGATCCTTGATGACATCTGTTTGCCGATGACTTTGACTAACGCTTTCTGCCAATTTTTCAACAAGCTTTGTCTTTTCGGACTCAAAACGTGTAGCTTCTTTTTGCAATTTTTCTTCAAGCTGCGAGGCAGTCTCATTTTGAGTTAAAAGTTTTTTGATCACTGGCTTAACCTTGCTAAGACGCTCATACAAAATAGCACACTCTTTCTCTTTGGCTGCATAAGCTTCTTTAAATTTAGAATAGTGATCTGAGACGTGAGCTGTTGACAACTTTGCCTGAAACTTTCTTTGCAGCTGCCGCACACGCTTTTTCTCTGCAAAAAGATTTTTGAGCACCTGTTTGAACTCGTCTTCAGTATAGGTCTGCTCCCCCATCTCCCCCCCTTTTTTTAATCTATATAATTAATCCCCGATATAGTTACAATCCCTTGCTAATGAAGATCGCAATTCGTATGCCTAACTGGCTTGGTGACCTTGTGATGGCTACACCCATGATTGAAGAGGTGCGAAAACGTTGGGGAGCAGCTCATATTACAGCCATTTGCAAAGATCCCTTAGCTTCACTGCTACAGGGTCATTTTGATCTTGACGTTATTCTACCACTGTCAAAAGCCACTCATATTCAAGCGGATATAGGAATTCTTCTCACCAACTCCTTCTCTTCAGCATGGCATTTTTTCAAAAATAAAATTAAAATACGCATAGGTTATAAAAGTGATGGACGCTCCCTTCTGCTTAACAATCCCATTCCTTTTCCCAAAGAGCGTGGAAAAGAGCATCTTGTTGACACCTACAAACGCTTACTAGGCGTCCCCAACTCCCCCTCACGCCCACAGCTTTTTATCACTCAAGAAGAGAGTGATGCAGCGAAAAAAAAACTAAGATGCTACGGCATCCCCGATGGAGCTCTGCTAATTGGAGTGAATCCAACTGCTGCTTACGGACCTGCAAAATGTTGGCTACCTGAGCGTTTTCGTGAAATTACCAAACGCTTTTCTGATTGCTACTTTCTCTACTTTGGTGATCGTACTGGGCTACCGCTTGTCACACAGATCTGCCAAGGAATGCCGGCGAGTGTGATTAACCTTGCCGCACAAACAACTATCCGAGAGTTCATGGCACTGATTGCAGAGTGTGACGTTTTTTTGACAAACGATAGTGGCCCGATGCATTTAGCTGCTGCACTGCGCACACCCTTGCTTGCACTTTTTGGTTCCACAAATGAAGTGGCAACAGGACCCTATCACTTTGGCAAAATTATCCATAAACATGTATCTTGCTCCCCCTGCTACAAACGCGTTTGCCCTATTGACTTCCATTGCATGACCCAAATCACGGTTGATGAGGTGGAAAAAGAGCTTATCTTCCTTCTTCAAAAAAGAAGTTCGCAGTTCGAAGATCAGGAGCTATTAACCTGAATTAATAAAGCCTTGTACTAATAGTTAAGGGCTCGTAACCTTTATAGTCGATTAAATTTAGATTGATACCCTCTGGTTACGCGAAAGCACCCGGGGTTTAATGATCCCAAGTTGATCAATATTTCTAATATTAACCGACTTGTGATCATTAAACCGCGGGGCTTTGGCGCAACCATAAAATATCAATCTA
>CAMAUB010000119.1 GCA_945861315.1 Chlamydia trachomatis | reverse complement strand
CCGAAAATCAAAAAAGAATTAACATCTAGAATTACAGATAATTTTCAGCGTATTCAACTCAATACAATCAGATTCGCTGCTACTTAAAAATTCTCAGATTCAGCTGTAATGAGTATATGTTCAGCTTTCAACACTAGCCACACAGGTTGTTCCTGAGACAGCTTATGCTTCCACAAAGGAAGAGGCAAATAGAGTCCTAATAAAGGAGGATATCAAACGTACTCTGGTTATTGATATTGGATATGCACTTCCTTCTCTTGAAAAGGGAGAAGATTTCGCTGCCGTCAACAGTAGGCATAGCTATTCACCTATGCAATTTGCTGCTCTTCCTTGGCCAATTCGTGTCCACCCTGTGCTAGGATCTGGCATGCAACTGCTCCAGCCGATTGATGAGAGAGACTTAGCAAAAGCTATTCTTAATTTTGAAAAGGGACAAGTGAGATTAGTAGCCGTTGGACGCCAAGTAATTTCTCAAAAAGACTTTATGCGCTTTTTTGCTGAGCTAGCAGGCCACTCTTTCCATCCAATGCGTATCCCACTTGAGATTGTAGGACTTGCAAAGCATTTTCCAGAAGGGTATTTTAATCCTGAAAATGCACAAGCCCTAAAGAAACTTGAAAAAGAAACACACCTTTTTGACCCTGAGCCTTTTGAAGAGCTTTTGGGAAAAAGAGCAAGCACATTGAATGAAATGTACCCTTCTAATGGCAAACCAATCATCTTTACACGCCCTCCTATCGGAGCTCACTTGTGGCGGATAGCAAAAACACTTGCAACCTCTGCTGAGGCCAGGGCAGATACCTTCAAAGTTGTTAAAAAACACGGCTGCACGTTAGCAAAAAATTTCTTAACGTGTTAACTTTTATATAAATAAATCTTAAGCCATAACAGGCCAATAACTAAAGGAATCCTAAGCTATGTCCATAATACCTGCATTGTCCGTAACACCTGCATTAACGCGTACTTTCGCAACTGGTGCTAAAACCCTTTTTAAAGAAAAAGGGCCTGAAACACTAGAATTCTTGAGCAAGGCTGGAAAAGTGGTTACTAATTATATTACACCAAAAGCAAGAGAAAAGACTACCCGCTCATTTAAAGCAGCTCAAGTGCAAAATTCTAGAAGTTTTAGACAACTTGGCAATACAACTGCTGAGCAGAGCGCTCGTACACAAGAGTGGTAACTAACTCACCTTACGCATTTTTTCCTCTTCACAAAGCGGCTGCGGAGGCCTACCTGCTTCAGAGTGTTCCTCGACCAACTTTATAAAGTTGCTCTTCGTCTCACTCTTCGCATTTTGCCCCCCTCGCTCACTCTGTGAAGGGAAAAAATGCGTAAGGTGAGTAACTAACTCTATACTCATCCAAGCCCAAAATTCTCATTTTGAGCTTGGATGAGTCTATTTACTTGAGTTTTGGGTTTATAGTCGATCTTCAGGATAAACCCAAAACTCAGGTTATTTACGACCTCTGAACTTTCTAACTAATTTTTCTGGAAATAGGATGACGTGATTAAAAAACCAGAAAAGAACATCTTGTAGTCGAATAAAACGATAAAGTTTTAGAACAAGATAGAATTTTTTCGATTCATTATATGCATTCCTAATCTGTTTTCTTTTTGTACTATCTCCTCTTGAGTCGATAGTGATTGAATTTGGATGTGCACGAAAAAAAGCCAATGGTTGGTTAACAAAGCCAAACTTTTCATACTTCAGCAGGGGACCTAACGAAAATAATAAATCTGGCCCCACCCCTTTATAACTAAACCTAGATCCAGGCACTTCGCCAATAAATAACCAATCAAGAATATCCTTTTTTCTCAACAAACAACATCCTGGAGAAATCAAAGTTCCATTGCGCAATAGATATTTTTCTAACACTCGACCTGGATGAACACCTGTCTGAAAAAAATCTTTAAATTCTACATTTATAGAATGACCTTTTTGATCAATAATAGTTGTTGCAGTAAAGACAATCCCAACATCTTCATGCAACAATTTAGCTGTTTCCTCAATATATGTAGGCGCCATCCAATCATCATCAAAGTTGAAGTGAATGAATTCCCCGGTTGCATTCATTACCCCATCTAACCAGGTAAAATGTACGCCATAATCTTTCTCTCGCCTGATGTAGATGATTTGACTCCCGTAAGCTTTTGCCACACTTGAAGTAGCGTCGGTACTTCCATGGTCAGAAACCACAATTTCACAAAAGTACGTTTGGCCTAAAGCCGAATCAATAGCTGTTTTTAGATATTCAGCTCGGTTAAATGTTGGAATAACAATGGATATTTTCTTTGATTTGTTCATGAACTTAATACTTTGTTTAGCTTAGAAATATCTGCTACTAGAAAGGACTGCTCTTCTTTTGGATCAAAACTGATAGTGAGCTTCAGGCTGGAAAGATTTCTTACAAAGTCTTCAATACTGATACCTTTCCCACTTCCAATATTAATTGTCCCGTCATAGCGCATTTGCATCAATTTAATTATTTTATCGATAGCAACTTCCGCATTTTGAATATCTCTAATACTTTTGGCTCCTCTTAAAAAAAAGGGCTCAGTAAGATCCTCAGAACATAGACGTAGTTTGATAGAGGGATACAAAGATGGTGGTTTTTGAGTCTCATGGTAACAACTAAAGATCCGGGCTATACAGATCCGGCTCCCATAAGACTCTCTAAATCCATCACAAATTCTTTCTGCAAAATGCTTAGACTCCCCATAGGTATTTAACGGTTTAATTGGATCCATTTCACAGATCTGTTTATTAGAGCTTTTATAAACATGACTTGAGCTGGAATAGAGGAGCCACGGCTTAATATTTGCTTCCCTTAAAGAGTCCAATAAATTGATCGTACCACCAACATTGACATTGTAGGCTTCAAAAGGATCGCTATTTACCTCTGCAACCGGAACAATCGCAGCTAAATGAAAAATAACATCAAAAAATTTTCCTCCGATCCACTCAAGAATATCTTCTTTTTTTCGGATATCTCCAGAAAAACAATCAATCTCACCAAGACCGATTAATTTTCTTAGAAGTATTTTTCCCAGCACACCTTTGCTGCCAGTTACTCCAATCATCATATTTTACTCTTTGATTAAATCTGATTTCGGTGGGATAATAGTTAGTCGTTGCATTTAACTTCAAGTTTGACTAAATTATTTCAATTGCTGGCCAGATAGCTCAGACGGTAGAGCAGAGGACTGAAAATCCTTGTGTCGCTGGTTCGATTCCAGTTCTGGCCAACCTTTCTCTTGCTGGAGAAAAACGGAATTCCAACGGAGTTGGTAATTTCTCTTAATCACCCAAAACAGACCACCAAAATATTTTTGATGGTCGCTTTGGAGTGTCGGTTCCGTTGAATCTACGGTAATCAGTATTTGCACTCCTTTTAAGTAACTGTAAATCAAGCGTTAAGGCCAATTGGTCAGAGGACTATTCGTCTTCTACTCGCTTGCAGGGAGTTAAAATGGGTTATATTCGAGAAACAGAACTTAAGAAAGGCGGCGTTCGTTATCAAGCAGAAGTTCGTCTTAAAGGCATGCCTAAAGCACTCACGGCCGTGTTCGATAGAAAAAATGATGCTAAAGCTTGGATCTCCAAAACTGAAGCAGATATTCGCTGCGGTCGGCATCAACTTTACTCAGAGGGCAAGCGTCATACTTTTTCAGAAGCAGTAGAAAGATACTTTAAAGAACAGACTGTTTCAGTTGTTAAGAGTGGCCACCTCTTATGGTGGAAAAAAGAACTTGGCTCTCTCTTTCTTCACGACGTCAGACCAGCTATCCTATCCGAAAAGAAACAAAAACTTTTGACAGAACCGACCCCAAAGGGTGTTGTTCGTAGCAAGAGCACGTGCAACCGCTATCTCGCTACTTTAAGCCACTTAATGGGCATCTGTGTAAAACAGTGGGAGTGGGCTTCTGAAAATCCAGTTCACAGAATCACAAGAGAAAAAGAACCCCGAGAAAGAACCCGTTTTTTGAACTCTGAAGAGCTCAGCCGTTTTCTTGAGGCGTGTCGTATAAGCGATAATCCCTACCTCTTTACTTTTGTAGTTCTGCTTTTAAGTACTGGGGGTCGCTATAACGAGATTCGCTGCCTTAAGTGGACTGATGTGGATCTACATCAGGGAAAAATCACTATTACCAAGTCAAAGAACACCGATATGCGCTCCATCCCGATTCGAGGATTAGCGTTAGAATTACTTCGAGATCTTGCGCAGCAGTCCTCTTCAGTAGGCTATATATTTCCCAGTGAGGAAAAATCAAAGCCACTCGAGCTTAGAAGGGCATTTAGAACAGCCATTAAACGTGCGGAGTTGAAGGGGTTTCGTGGGCATGACTGTCGTCATAGCTATGCAACAGCAATGCTGGCTCAGGGCTTGTCTTTAGGGGAAATAGGTCACTTACTAGGACATCGCAGCGTCTCTCAAACACGCAGGTACGCACACTTAGTCGAATCACGCTCTATTGATGCCGTATCTAGAATGACAGAGCAAGTTTTTCAGGGAGTTGAAAATGGATAATAAAGCAAACGATCTTGTCGATGTGTTTTTGAACATCTTTGTTAATAACCACATAGATCATTCAAAAGATTGGTTAAATCTTCCTGTTAAAGAATTAAAGAGGCAACTTGAAGACTCTAAGCAAAAACATACTCAATCATGCATTTCAGAGAAAGATCGACGAAGGAAAGCTATTGTCGTTGATGGGTTATATATCAATGCCTTGTTGACGTTGGTTCAGGATAAGTCCTTTCTCGAAAGAGGAACGTACCTAGAATACAAAACTTATGGCAACACAACGCTGCGCAAGCCAGCTTCAGAAACCTCTGGTCAATCTCCTAACTCACTCGAGGGTGGTGCTGAGAGTGTTCATGCAAAG
>CAMAUB010000118.1 GCA_945861315.1 Chlamydia trachomatis | reverse complement strand
TTAAATCCGGAATGATAATTTTCACCGCGTCAAAGCTCTCGGGCTTGACAGATCGTAACTGACCCAATATTAGAAATATGGGGTCAGTTACGATCTGTCAATCGCGAGGCTTTCACGCAGGTCAAAATTATCATTCCGGACTTAATCGACTATATTTGGGATGCACTGGCAGATGCAATTCGAGGAAGTCCTCGTCTATTGATCGTTGATTACACGTCTATTTCGAAAACGCTTACCGCGTAACTTTTATTTTTCAGATGCCTCGACGAAGGCGGGGTATCTGAGTAGTTACCAATCATTCAGCATAGATGTACTCTCCTCTTTCAAGACCTTTGTAATACGCTTCCATTTCTGGATTTTCATTGAGCGCATAATAAAGTGTCAATAAGCGATAGAGCTGACGTCGCTCCCACATAAAGGATCCGCTATACCAACCTGAAGATTCTGTCACATTGTTGGTAAGCTCATGTGCAAGTAATGCCCAAGAGCGAGGATGTGGTGTGTCAATCACACCTGCAAAATGAATCTGCGCAATCTCCCTCCCTTCTGTCAAAGTCAAGTAAATCCCATAAAGTGGATGCAGAAGCGATGTTTCTTGATTAAGCAGCTCAAGTGGATACTCATCAAAAATCTTGCTAGCCAAGCGCCAATCTTCTTCCTTCAAATGTGCCCAAATATGGTAGGCATCAATTAAGAGACGATGCTCAGAAGATAATGGAAGCCTTTTCAAAGCATCAGCTATTTCATAAACATACTCCTCTTGATCGCCTCGCAGAGCAAAACGCATTAAGTAGGAGATCACCCGGAAAGCGGCGACCCCAATTTCAACAAGACCTAGGCGACAATACGCTTTCCATGCTGCCTGTAAACCTTCGCGATGACAAAGTGCAATACACTCCAAAAGTTGATTGGGCTTCTGCTCTAGCAGAGTTGATGCGATTCCATATGAGCCAAGCTCAAAAAGAGCGTAGACCACATCAAAAAAGGCAATTTCATCCTTAAGATCTTGGACAATCTCAAGCAAGATATAGGGAGCCGCAAGCCAAAAGGCTAAAGGAATTGCAAACCGGGTCATTGCCAACTTCCCATCTTCAAATGATGGATCTAAAGGGCTTTGCAAGAAGGGCAGTGGCTCCCAATGCTTGATCAAATAACGGAAAAGACGACGAGAATCTTCTTTTAAGGCAACTTCAGGTAACAGCCTTAGCACAATCAACATCAATTGATACGCACTTCTACGATCCATCTGTGCTGCCTCATGCATTCGATAGCAAATCTGCTGCACCAAATGATCGACAAGAGGATGCTTACGGTAGCGCCTAAGTCCGAGCTCCAAACACTTGATCTCTTCTGTATTGTCTTTAAGTGCCTGATAGACAAGAGCTTTCCCAAGATACTCGAGCGGTGTACCCTGCAGCTTTGAAAACTCTTCAAGCGCCTGCTGATAGAGCAGCTCATTTTTCTTCACCTTTCCTTGCTCAAGTAGCGTGATTCCAGCCCGAAAAAGAGCCTCTCGTCCATCTTGATGACCAGGAAATGAGTAGCCAATACGGCGATACTCAGCCAATGCCGCCTTATAATTTTTGTAGGCTAAAAATGCATCAGGAATTGCCAGGCAGCTCACCTTTAAGCTTTGTCCCCCAACTTTGACAATTAGCTCTTCCATTTTGTAGTTTGCATCGCGCGCTAAAATCCCCACATGCGTTCCAATTAATGGTAAGTGGCTCAAGTATGAGAAACGCTCCACCCCATCCAAGACCAGGCAGATCCGATTTTCATCCTTCTCGACTACAATAGAATGCCATTTCTCCTCCTTCAAAAAGAGGTCAGGGTGGGTCATCACCTCAACTGTATTGCGAAAAAGTAGAGATTGTTGATCGTGATCACTTCCAAGCCATAGACAGTAACCATCAAACGGATTTTCTCGCTCAGCCACCTCAGGAACTCCAAGCAAGAACCCAATTCCAGAGCCACCTTTATTGATGTAGACACGCGTCTCAAGACGAGTCTTTTGAGCAAAAGCCTCTTTTGAAATCATCACCATCACCCAGTCGGTATTCTCCGTTACCTGAGTCAACGCTAAATGCTTTGAAATCAAGACATTTTCCTGAAACTGCCATCCTTTTTTTATCATTGGATTGAGGCGAGAGCGCTCAAACCACTGTGCACGTCCCTCCAAATATCCCTTCACATCCTCCACAAGCATAGACACACTCTTGTAGCGCTGCTCTAATTTTTGTGCCAAACAAAGGTGCATAATTCGAGTCAATGGCTGAGGCACTTCACGATAAGGTGCGACCTCCTCGGGTTCAGGAGCTTCCAAATAGCGCGGTTTCAAATTCTTTATAAACTCCTTCAGAGGTGGACGATCAAATGGTAGTTGCAGCGTCAAAATTTGATAGAGAATCACTCCAAGCGCGTACACCTCAGTTTGCACATCAGCCCGATGTCCAAGCGCTCGCTGCGGTGCCATATAGGCAACTGTACCCACAAGCTTCCCTGGCTGAGTCAAATCCTTTTCAACATCAAAATCTTCGAGCTCCTCCTCTTGCTCATCCATCTGCTGAGCCAAACCCCAGTCGAGCAAAATCACCTCACCAAAACGACCCACCAAGATATTCTCTGGCTTCAAATCACGATGCAAAATCCCTTTCGAATGAATATAGGCAACCGTTTGGCTCACCTGTAAAAAGATAGGAAGCAACTGAGCAATTGATAAACGATCACCATACAGCTTTTGCTTCAGTGTCTTTCCTTCCACATAGGGCATCACATAATAATCACTTTCAATCGTGTAAATCGAAATAATGCCTGGATGGGTCAAACTAGCAGAGAGTCTAGCTTCCTTTTGAAAACGCCTTTCAAGCGCCTTGTGCCCCTTCAAATCAGAGCGAATCCGTTTAATGGCCACTTCACGCTTACATACTGGATCATAGGCCAAAAGCACCTCACCCATGCCACCCTTGCCGATGACAGCTTTAACCTTATAACGTCCAATATGCTCTAGCTGATCTCTTTCCAAATCCTCAACGCCTCGTCTGATGCGAACTTAACAATACACTGATGTCCAACATCTTCATCAAAATAAACCCCGCTTGACACCGCATAACTTTTAGCCATCTGCCAAAATAAGGCATTCACTCCCACCTGATCTCGAATGGGTAAACTATACCTAAAGCCACAATGGACCAACTTAAAATAGTCACCCTTCCACAGAAGGCTAGCCGCATCAATTGCCTCGGCAACTGATTTTTGCACACAATTGCTTTCTTCCCACTCGAAGAGATCGCCCTTTTTTTTCAAAAAAAGATACTTAAGTCGCCCATCTGGATAGAATTTAGCTACGTGAAAAATCGTCACAAAGACACCATAGATCAAATCATCACTAATGTCTAGTTAAGCCTGATACTCACCCAGAAGTCCAAATCGTGCCCTTGCCATTTATTGATTTTCATGTTATCTAACTATTGAGACTGTGGCCGATAGGTTGTCTTTGGAACCTCTTATGAAAGCAGCTTTAACAAGTGTTGCAGCCATCCGCTCTTCTGTATATCCTAGTTCTGCCATTTGCCAAACTAAAGAATCAATATCTGCTGGAGTCATGACATCGGTAATTCCATCAGAGACGCTGACCATTCTCTCTTCGCCTGGGATTTCTCCATTCGCATGTAATGCATATGTGAAAGTTTTACGAGCAGCTGCTATCCCAATATCTGAAACCGTTTTCATACTGTTGAATGTTACGTGTGGAGGTCCCGCTTCGCTTCTATTAATTGTAAGTTGATCAATTTCTTCACCTTGTTCATTATAGGAGGTTCGTTTTTTAAAGGTGGTTCCGTCTGTGTAAGTTATAAACCTGACTGAATAGGAGATGCCCTGCGGACCCTGCCACCTAAAGAATTTTGAGGTTGATCCATCCCCGGGGTTTCTCGTTTCTTTCTCGGGGCTTAATCCCTTTGGTATTGGTGGAAGAAGAGAATCTTGCAATGATGATTTAGAAAGATCTTCGGGCTTTCCTTGGATGACAGGAGCTTGACCCTTTTTGCAAAGGAGTGTTTGAGAGTCTCCAATATTAATGCTGAAAGATTTACTCTTGGTAAAAAGAGTTCCAGTAAATGTTGATCCCGATACCCCATCACCTTCCCTCTCCTGAATTTCTCGATCTAATTTGTCTACGACTACTTTGAATGCTGAATTAATTGCGCCTCTATTCAGAGCTGTCTTTTGGCTAAGCTCAGTTTGTAGATATTCAATAAATTTATCTTTAATCAACTGGGAAGCATAGCCTCCTCTAGTCCCTTGCCCGTGCCCATCGGCAATACCAGCGAAGGTGAGAGTTTGACCCTTCCAATTTATTTCCCCTTGAACAATGCAGTCCTCTTGTCCATGCCTTCCATCAAGTCCTTCATCATCTGTACGACCAACTGACTCTGCAGATCCAACACGTGCCGTTGTTCCATCTAGTAGTGCGCTACTTAAAGAGGGAGGTTGTGTTGGACTCAGGTCGACGATCTGCTCTAAGTTGATGGTGGATTGTTGCGCACGCGGCCTTATGATATCTTCGCGCACGCTCATAGAACAGGCAGCTAACAGTTTTTGAGGGGGTGGGGCTGAGCTTGCAACAAGTGCTGGATGCCAAGTCAAGGAGGAGCTTATTTTATTAAGAAGAGTTCGAACAAAGCCATCTACTTTCTTTGCACCCGGTGTCTGTTCTAGAGTTGGGGGTAGGGGAGGATAGGCGGGTGGTATAGGACTTTTTGGTTCTTCACCGTCAACGTGTGCCATTCTTTAATTGTAACATATTTTTTTAAAAAAAATAAGAAAAATAGGTTTATCCGGCTGGCGCGTATTTTTGAACAGAGTTGCTCCCTTGGGCTGTTTTTTTCTATTGTTAAAATTATGTTA
>CAMAUB010000117.1 GCA_945861315.1 Chlamydia trachomatis | reverse complement strand
TCAATAAACTCAAAAATTCTTGGCATCCCTATTCGACTGTTAAGTAAAGAATTGCCTAAAGATATGCTCATTGTTGCTATCCAAAGTCATGGTCGAATTTTGATCGCTGATGGAAGTCGTGTTCTCTCTGCTGGCGACACAGTGATTGTAATTAGTCATCCTAAACATATCGATGAAATCAAAAGGCTCTTTTAAGCATGCTTTATCGCGATATATCAAAAGCTCTTGGGTTTTATCTTTGGATCTTTCTTCTTCCCCTTGCTATTCCAACAGGGATTGCAATTTATACTGACTGGATTATTGGACCGCAACTCTATCCACAACCATCCTGCGCTTTTGCCTTCCTTATCACAATGATAGCAACAGCTATTTTAGGATTTATCTTCTGGTTTTTGGGACGAAAAGCTACTGGTCAGCTCTTTCGCAGAGAAGGTCTTTTACTTGTTATCATCATCTATGTTTTAACTTGCGTAATTGGAGGAGCTCCCTTTTTTCTAAATGGCACATTTTCAAACCCAATTGATGCCTTTTTTGAATCGGTCTCCGGTTTTACAACAACCGGAGCAACACTCATGCAACCCAAACAATATGACCCTGAAACAGGAAAAGAGATCCCATATGTAACGACCTTTATCACAGGCAGTTCAACAACCTATCGCTTTGACGGCACAATTACACCCGTGACCAACAAAGCTGGGGAAACCATACTTACTGGAATTGAAGCAGTTAGCCCAGCTCTTCTTTTTTGGCGAAGTTTCACACAATGTCTAGGTGGTGGTGGAATCATCGTTTTGTTTGTTGCCATTCTTCCAGCTCTTGGAGTTGGGGGCAAAATTCTTTACCAAGCAGAAGTGACAGGTCCTACAAAAGATTCAATATTTCCTCGTATTAAAGAAACAGCTAGCTTGCTTTGGAAAGTTTACCTAGGCTTAATTGCTTTAGAAGTCTTTTTGCTCATGGTGACAAATGAAAAAGTGACTTTTTTTGATGCGATCACAATTAGTTTCTCAACCCTTTCAACCGGCGGCTTTACACCACTAAATGAGGGGCTTGTCGCCCTTAAAAGTTCTGCAACAAACTGGATTGTTATTATTTTTATGCTCTTTGGCAGCATCAACTTCACTCTCTATTTTATGTTAATGCGCGGAAAGTTTTCTCGCTTGAACGACCCGGAGCTTAAAGCATTCCTCGGTATTGTAATCTGCGTTTGTGCCATTGCAACATGGCAACTTTATGGAATAGAAAAGGATTCGCTCACTGCGCAATTTTCTGGCCCTGGCCAGTACTCCTTTATGGAAGCGCTCGAATATGGAAGCTTTCAGGTGGTCTCGGCCCAAACATCCACAGGATTTGCAACATCCAATTTCAATATCTGGCCCTTTAGTATACAAGTATTAATGCTCATTCTCTTCTTTGTTGGAGGCATGGCTGGATCAACAGCTGGTGGAATCAAGATTATTCGCGAACAAATATTTGTCAGAGTTATGATCAATAAAATTGAATCCATTTTTCGCCCAGATACCGTTCGTGAGTATCGCATTGGTTCTTCCTTTATCAATTCAAATACAGCCATGACAGTCCTTTGCTTTATTATGGTTGTCGCCTCCTTTAGCATTCTTTCAACTTTTGCTTTTGTACTTGATGGAGTTGATCCAGAAACTGCCTTTTCATCTGTAGGTTGCATGATCAATAACATTGGTTTCGCCTTTCGAATGGCTGGACCAACACACTCATTTGCTTTTCTTTCCAACTTTGGAAAACTACTCTCTTGCTTTTTGATGATTGCGGGAAGACTTGAATTTTTTGCTATTTTGATCGCCTTTATTCCTTCCTTTTGGAGAAGCTCATGAAATAGGGGTAGGAGGGCAAAGCCCCTCTACCCCTATCGTCTATATTCAATCTTCTCACCATATACCCAAACAACTTGAAAAGTCGGATTTGGGCTGACGTGAAAGCCTCGGGCTTGATAGATCGTAACTGACCCAATATTAGAAATATGGGGTCAGTTACGATCTATCAAGCCCGAGAGCTTTGACGCGGTGAAAATTATCATTCCGGATTTAATCGACTATAAGGGCCCGTAAGGCAATAAGGTGAGTGAGTCAGGCAACTCGTGTCTCATCCATAGAGACCATAGGAGGGGTTAACTCGTGAGCTCGTCGAAAAAGAGAGCCAGTAACCCACTCAACCCAAGTAGGTTCCTGGATGTATCTTGTCAATTGGCTACGAATTTCAACCTCATGGGTGCAGATATTTTCTGCCTGATGAACATCTAAACGCCCTGCAATTTTTTCACCCTCTTCTTTGAGTTGAAGAAGTTGAACAGTTCTTTCCAAATCTGCATCGCTTGTTCTGAGAAGCATACATCCTGTTGCTGAAAATCCAAGAAAGGCGAGAACAAGCTGCGCAGCTGCATTGATCCATACTAACCTCTCCTGTACGTCTCGATCTTCGGCAGAGGGGTAATAGTAGTTCGCAAATAAAGTACCCACAGATACACAACCCGCGGCTACAGCTGCAAACCAAACATAACGCCTTCCAAAAAGGGAGGTGTTTCTTGCTTTGCGAATTTGTTCCAACTGATTAACATTAAAAGGCATATCCCTATTCTCAGCGGGAGTGGGATCGCTGTCGATAAAAGGACGGTAACCTAATCTATTTCCAAAAAAACTACTAATAAAACTCATGAT
Source organism: Chlamydia trachomatis (assembly GCA_945861315.1). Taxonomy (GTDB): domain Bacteria; phylum Chlamydiota; class Chlamydiia; order Chlamydiales; family JAAKFR01; genus JAJACK01. The sequence goes on along the minus strand of CAMAUB010000117.1, from coordinate 2,285 downwards.
ATAAACCTTTTTTTAAAATAAAATAAAATTAACTTAAAATAAAATTAAAGATTTATATCGAAGTGGGGGGATGGTGTTTAGCGCTGAGGATGGAAAGAGTTCGAAAATCATAAGCTTGTTGATGAAGCGTATCCTGTGCATAACAACTTTGCATCACACAGCTTAAAATTCTTTGTAACTGCTCTGTATTAAATGAATTAATCACAGGAAAAAGGGGTCGACTCCACGCTCTGCTCCCTACTTTTATAGGAGAGGGGAGAAACTGAGAAAGACTCTTAGCGGCGGGTGTATTCCAAGCTGTATCACTATATTTTGTTTTAACGACCTTCGCATGGAGCACGCCATCTTGTTGTATATAAAAAATACTTAACAAGCTGACCAAGAGTACTAAAATAAATCCTTTTTGTATTTTTATGCTAGCCACGAGCGCATTTTAACATAAGATGCGATTTTATACCAATTGCAAGAAATAAGGTCACAAACTCATATAGTCGATTAAATCCGGAATGATAATTTTCACCGCGTCAAAGCTCTCGGGCTTGATAGATCGTAACTGACCCCATATTTCTAATATCAGTTACGATTTATCAATCGCGAGGCTTTCACGCAGGTCAAAATTATCATTCCGGATTTAATCGACTATAAGTCTTGCGAAGAATTGGAGATGAGAAAGAATCATACTCTTTTCTGTCTAGTCCGTATTTTTCTCGAAAAAGCGAGAGAAATACGGGCTAGACATCTAAGGAGCTGTCTTGATCCATGATCTCAACTCTTGTAATAGTCATAGATTTTAGATGCACAGCTTCTGGTATCATATACTTCCATAAAATTCCCTCTCCAAGACGGGAGGCATTTTCTTTATCTGCTTCCCAAATTGCAACGTTTGGATCATAAAAGTAAGTGGTCCCTTTATCAACAATCACATCAAGGGCATGGCTACCCGTAATACGGCATCCCCATAGGGAATACGTGAACGTGGGTGTTGTAATCGTATACACTCCATCATCAAGATTGGAAAAACTGCTGACAGCAGTTCTAAAGTCAATAATCACTGATTCGATAGGTTTGAGCCCCTCTTGCTCCAGAGAAAAATTGCTTCTTTTCAACCCTCTATCTTCGCTTCCTCCTAATAAGACAATTATACTCTCTACTATCTTCAAATTACTATCCGTTAGAACATACCCCTTTTCTTTAAAAAATGAATAAAACAGCACATCAAGTTCATTATTTGGAACACCACTAGATCGATCTATTGCCTGTAGCATCAATTTTTTAAATTTTTTGTCTGGATCATTTTCTTTAATAGATTCTAAAGCTGTTGCATTGACCCAGATCGGGTTGTATTTCTGCCTGTCAGAAAAATAATTAACATAAAAATCCACCAGTTCTTTTTGAGTCTCATCTAAATCACATGGGTTCCATGCTACTGCGTCAAACCTGTAGTTATACCTATCATGCATCTTCGCTGCTTCTTGAGGGACCCCCCCACTAAACTGCTTTGAAATCTTCGTCATTCCTTCCTTTCCTCGTTGCAGCCAGTTTTTTGCTAAAAGAGCAGATCCACCCCAACACTTCCCCAATAAAAAGTGTGATTTTTTTAGCTCTTCTTTAATCTCACCTCCTGGTACGGGCCTGGCAAACCGAGGATCAGCCGCAGCCAACACTTTATCTGTGGAAGATAAATAACTCTCTTTTTCACTTTCTTTTACTTCATTTTTTGTCAAAACGACAATTCTTTTCGTTGAGAGCCCTTGCTGAACTTGTGCCATACCGATTCTAATAAACACGTGGCGTCGAAAAAAATCGGCGATAGAGTGATACCACTTTTTTGGAGGCAAAGAAGTAACTGATTGCTTGATTATTTCATTAAGAGAACGACAAGATTCAGATTCTTTTGGGAGAAGAGGTTCCATATATAAATTCTTTTAACAAAACGCTCACTAATGACCTAACCTTATTTTTTGATCGATCTCCAAATATAATCGATTATCCTAGAAACGGCGATTCGAGATGGCAAAGTGGTGCAAGATTTTGATGCAGAATAGCATAGGGCAGGGGACACACATTCCCAAATGGTGAAGGGGTCCCCTGCCCTATGCGATTATGGATCAAAAGATTGTATCAATTTGCCGTCTCCAATCGCCGTTTCTAGGATTATATAGAGGCAATTGCAAAACTCGAGCTAAGTCCTTAACCATAAGCACTTGTGTATTTTTACGAAAAAATTTATCTGGCTGGTTTTGAGCAACTTAGCTCGAGTTTTGCAATTGCCTCTATAGTCGATT
>CAMAUB010000116.1 GCA_945861315.1 Chlamydia trachomatis | reverse complement strand
AAAATGAGAATTTGGGCCGCGTCAAAGCCTCGGGCTTGAACGATCGTAAACAACCCCATATTTCTAATATTGGGTCGTTTACGATCGTTCAATCGCGAGAGCTTTCACGCTGGCCGAAATTCTCATTTTGAGCTTGGATGAGTATATAAGGAGAAACTATGACTATACATGAAATTAACAGCAAATTAGAAAAGAAGGCATTACAGCTGGCGCCCCAAGCAAATCAGTTGAATTTTTCAGCCTTTTTAACAAGCCCTAAAATAGTAGGTTCTTACACAAATTACCCCGGAGATGGGGATGAGATGCAAACGATGTTAGAGAGTAATCTTGATATCGTAGAAAATAAGATTGCTCTAGCAGATGAAGCCTATTTTATCCTGAAAAACAACTTGAAAGAGATCGATGAAGCTAAGCAACCAGCCACTAAGGAACTTATGCTCAAAATTCAAGAGCTTGTTGCAAACTTGCATACCCTAAAAGATCTCTATGAGTCGATGATTGTTGAGCCTGGTATCATTTTGATCGACGATGGGGAGAGAGAGGATAGTGATAGCTTTCATGTGGAAATTAACCCACCAACCTACCTCTCAAAAGAGCAAGCTACAAAGATCAGTAAAAACTGGAAAACTCTCTTAACTCAAACAGAAGAGAGTGTTTCTGCTCAGCTCAATTTGAATCTGAACTTGTAAAGACAAAAGAGGGATGAAAAAGTGGTCCTTTTACAGAAACAGTAAAGAGCTCTGCAAGTTTCATCAATATATTGTACTGCTTCATTTTGACATTCATATTTACACTTCCATCTTCAAGATTGATATAGGATGAAGAATTATCTGCTAGATAAAAACGAGAGCGCTTTCCATCGCTATACATATCTTCAAAGTCAAGAATCTCCACCCTCCCTCGCTCAATTTTATAAGAGATTACCCCTCTAACAGGAATAAACGAGGTGGGGTCAAGTCCGATACGGGCTGTGATTTCAGTTGGAACCATCATTAAGTTGGAAAAAAATGTGCGCTTAGGAAAGTTTGTAAAGCGTAATGAACCTTCTCCCTCATAGCTTAGCTTTTCAAACAACTCTCCTTTAAAATGATTAAGCTCAAAAGTTGGGATAAAAAGAGAGCGAAAAAGAGGACGATCACCTCTCTCTCGTCTAGTCCAATCACTTGAAAGACGAGAAAGTCTAAAATCTTGTAAAGCTAGGTGAGAAAGATTAAATGCCCAGCTATCTCTTAATAGCAACGTTGCGTGATCTAGATAAAGACTGCCAGACCAGTCTTTGATTGCTAAATTTGAAAATTCTAAAAAATCCCTTGAGAAGTCGCAATTTGCGGTGATCTGAGCAACTTCAATATGATTGAATTTGCAATCACTTCCAGTTAAATCACCATAGAATGTGTAATCTCTTAAATCCTCTTTTGAAAAGGTAAAAGATCCATCAAAAAGATAAATGCCTCCAAAATCAAAACGATTTTTAAGCTCTCTTAGTGCAGAGGGGAAAAGATGTCCTAATTGAGTTGGGTTCATTTGAATATGGCCCAAAAGCGTCATGTTTGGACCTATCTCACTTTCATTGGAAACCAAATGGACATCGATTCCAGAAACGCTCCCTTCAACCTTTTCGATGCTCCATCCAATATTCGGTTCACGTCTCCATTCTGCTGTCATCAGATCTGCCTCATCTGAAACGCAAAGAGTTCCCCTTTGCATAGAAGAGCTATCCGTTTTAAGAAAAAATCCATATTCACACCCTTTAAACACTGTCTGTGTTTTGATAAAGAGTTCAGATGGATTATAAGCGAGGATAAAATCTTTTAGATTCCACTGCCGATCAAGAAATTTGTAAGAACCATCATTGAGGTAGAGTGTAAGTGAAAGATTTTCGGGATTAACCTCAAGCGAAAGACTCCCTTCAAAGGGTTCTTCTTCTTTTAAGTCATAAATCATATCAAAAAGAGGTTGGTGAAATTTCCCAGGAAAAAGAGTGGAGGCAAGCTCACTAACCCAAGGAAGTCTGTCAGGTGTAAATGAAAAATTAAAATCTTCAAAGAATACTTTTTGAAGAGTGTGGTCGTAATGCAAAGCTTCCAAGCGATATGCTCCCATCAACCCTAACCCTTCGACAAAAAGCCCTAGATCTGAAGAAAAAGAGAACTGAAGATCTTTCCCATCATCAAAAGGAATCCCGGCGAATTCCAAGTCTGTTGAAGAGGCATAAAACCGAGCTTGACTCTCGTGCCAAGAGCATTCAAGTTCTCCTTTGCCTGACAGATGCCCCTTCAAGTTCCATGACGTCTTTCCAAGAAGTGGTGCCAGCTCTATATCAATAGAATCGAAGTTTCCTTTAAGTTCCCTTTTGTGCCGATCAAATTCCCCTGTAAATTCAAACTCCCCTTTCTCAGGATGTTTGAGTTGAAATGTCTCAACTAGAATTTTTGTGGGTTCACGGGCTAGATCACAACTGCCGATCCAATCACCAAATAAAATCTTAGGAAAGTGATACCTTCCATCAACTCCAAACCCTTGAATAGAAACATTCTCACCTGTCACAGTCAGCTCGTCTTTCACTTTATCATAGCACGCTAAGAGATCAAAAACCTTCGTCTGCTCTTCAAGCAAAACTAAATCCATTTTAACCATCTGCGGCAAGAGTGTCAGTACATCGCAAACAAAATCAAATGGACGCTCTTTCAACTTGAGTACTCCGCGAGTTTTGCTAAACTCTAATTTTTTTTCCGTACAGTCATAAGCGTAGTGAGTTTCTGTTTGGTAGAAGGGCTCCATTTCAAAGTGACTCTCCCCTTTCAATGATCCAGTGGCTAAAGTGCCATTATGAAACTTAAAAGAGAGTTCATCTGTAGAAAAAGTTCCAAGCAGAGGAAGATCCAGTAAAGGACTCGTCACGAAGTGAGAAAGAAAGCGAGATCCAACCATCAACGTCCCCTGTGCAATGGAGGAATCAAGGGCAATATCAATATCTGTTAGCGAGTTGATTTGAATCTCAAGCTTTCCCTCGATCAAAAGACCTTGCCAATTTGTCTTTACATCATTAATCCGAATCGTCTTATTCTCAAACTGAACAAGCCCATCAATCGCATCAAGGTGAAGAGAGTAGTTTTTTTGATGATGTTTAGCTCCCTTAAGAGGAAGATAACCCACATGATCCCATGTTTTTAAATCAATATAGTGAACAGCCATCATATCGCTTCCATCTGAGATTGAGTCAGCTACAAGCGAAAAGCTTGGACCTTCAAGTTTGATTTGATTCCCTTCATAAAACATGACAAGGTAGCGTTCATCAAATGAACCCTTCACATCAATATTTCCCGTTAGCTCAAGGGCAACGTCATCTGTAAAAAGATAGGGAGCCAAACATTTTTCCAAAGGAAATTGCTTTGCTTCAAACCACCCAAGCCATTTCTTTGAAAGACAAAACTGAGATTTAAGTTGATTAATGAAAACACTTTGAGGAACAGGTTCTAGAAAAAGATCGGCTGGATGTTCAATACCCCCGCCAAAATGGCAACCAAAATCAAGGCTTTGCTCTTCAAAATATAGCTTTCCCTTTAACTCTAGCCCATCTAAATGGCGAGAAACAGTTGCATCAAGCTCAAAGTAGTCGTCTGGAAAACTTTTTGAAAATCCAGCTTTAAATTTTTCAGGTATAATCGAGCTCATTTCCTTTGAACAACCACTAAAAGCTAAATGCATCAATGTTGGCTGATCGTGCCAGTCAAGATTAATCTCCCCGTTCATTCCCATGAAAATACCTTGTAAAACTGAGCTTTCTACCTCTCCTTTTTTTACACAGATCGTTGATTGAAGAGAGTCAATATCCCAAAGGCCGTGCCAATACTCTTCTTCAAGGGCTAGATTTCCTCCTTGCAAAGAGAACTCACCATTCCATTGGTTAGCTTTTGCCGTTTCAATATCAAATAGCGCATCACACGTGTCGAAATTTCCGCAAATTGACAACACTTCATTTTTTGCCTCTACATCACACAAATGAAGAGCTCCTTCTAAATAGACGCAATTACCATAATCGAAATGAGCCGTGCAGCGTCCATTAATTGTTCCATCCACCACTTTCCAGTCGGTCAAATAGGGAGGGATTTGATCACCAAAAAAATAGACAAACATTTCACTGATTTTAGACACCTTATGATCTCGAAAATGAGTTGCCATCTCAAGACATCCATTTTCATATGAAAAAAATGTTTCAAGGGGTTTGGGGCCCGTCCAAGAATAACTTCTCAATTGCGATCGTTCAACCCGAGAAGCTTTAGCGCAGTCTAGGATTGAGAAGTCATTCTTGGACGGGCCCTTAGTCTGCCACTCAAGGACAACTCTACCCACCATTTTCTCTCCAATGATCTTTTGTTGAAAATTCAAACTAATTGGGTCTTCATTCTCTTCAAAAAACAACAAACCCTCATCAATTTGCAGTTTTAGGCAGAGCTTTACAAAAGGAAATTTCGTTTTTTTCATCGAAATAGAGGGAAGAGGGTGCTTCTTTCGATGTTCAATCAACGGCTCATAAATTAAGAGAGTCCCCCCAATTTCTCTCTTCAATAGATTGAAGTAGGGGGCGAAGCTTGCTTCTGAAAAAGTAGCTTTTAAAACCTCTCCCTTATTAATAGATCCATTTAAAAAATGAACCATCCCTTCATGCCAGAAGATTTTTTCATAAGCAAAGTCAACATCGAAGCGTTTCTTAAAATCACTTTTTGCCTTAAACTCAATAACTTTTAAAAAAATATCAAGAGGGAAGAGAGCAACAACAAGAAAGGCTGCACTAATGAGAATAAAACAACATCTTTTCCACACAACCTCACGATAGCGTAGTTGTTGGTTTTTCTCTTCACTTTTTGCCAAAAATTTGATACTTTTTCTACAAGTTATGTTGAGACGCTTTTTAGACTTCCAGCTCTCTTTTTTTGAAAAGGGAAAACCACTACATCGGATGCGTCCACTTATCTCGGCACTAGACACTTTTTGTTATGAGCCTGGCATCAA
>CAMAUB010000115.1 GCA_945861315.1 Chlamydia trachomatis | reverse complement strand
ATTTCGAAGCTCATATTATTAAATATGAGCGAGAAAGGGTTGTTCAAAGATGCTGTGCGAGATGGCATGAGTTTGTCAACTTATTTTTTCAATTAGTATAACGCCCGATTTGTAAAATTTTCAACTAATTCCACTATATCATTCCGGATTTAATCGACTATATCGTTGCTTGTTTTGCGAAAGCGGACAAACAGCTCGACAAAGGCGAAGCCCGCCATAATCACAAAAATCAAATAGACATAGCCAGGGAAGATGAAATTAAGAGTAAGCCCTATGAGTAAGAAAAATTGGGCAACAGTTGTGATTTTCCCCCACCAAAGCGCTTTACATTCATACCCCTTCCACCCTCGCACAAGACCCAAGAAAAGACCGAAAAGACAAAGAGAAATATCGCGGGAGATCAAAGCTCCAAGCTCTGAGGCAACTAGACGATTCTCTAAATAGAGGACGCCACCGACAAAGAAGACAAAAAATTTGTCCATAATAGGATCTAAAATCGCACCGAAATTTGTTGTTGTCTTTTGTAGGCGAGCGAGATAACCATCAAGAAAATCGCTAATCATAGCAAGAGCTATTGCAAGAAGTCTGATAGCAATATTTTCTTGCAAAAAAGCTAGCGCAAAACCCGCTCTTGATAGGGAAATAACATTAGATACGTTCAACATTTTTGTGCCTTTTATACAATATATAACCGATTACGGCGATCACAAAGATCACAAATAAGATAATATTTACTGATTTTACAATGTAGGAAAAGTTCTTTCCACAAAAATATGTGAGTGTAAAAAGAGCACTATTGGATAATAGGCATGCAATGCCATCTATAATAATAAATTTAAGAAATCTCATTTTACCAATGCCAGCTGTCACAAAAAGTCCATTGCGAATGCCAAAAGGAATAAAACGTCCTATAATAAGCGTTAAGGTTCCATACTTTTTGTAATATGCCTTTATCTTCGCAATTTTTTCTTCTCGAAAGACACGAGCAAACCAACGTATTTTTTTAAGATTTGGGCCAAGCCACCTTCCAATTCCAAAAACCATACAATCAGATAGGTAAGCTCCAAGAAAAATGGCTGTAAAGAGTTTCCAGGTATTTTCAGGAACAACTGTCGCAGCTAGCACAGCTGAAATGATGATCAAAAGGTCTTCGCTGATGGGGAAATTGAGCCCTGCAAGCATAAGAAGTGAAAAAATCCACCAATGTGCAAATTGAGCATGTTCAATTATAAAATTTTCCATTACACCAACTAATAGTTCTATTACTTAGTTTATCTAAATAAACTATATTATTAAAGCTAATTATCTCATTATCTGGGGTGGTATGGGACTTGCTGTTAACTCGTATGACATCTCGCTTTCTTCTCCCAATCAGTGCAGGTATTGGAATTCTTCTTGGGGTTATTGCCGTCATTATCAGTAGCCAAACACCCCCAACCCCAGATATTCCTTTTGCTCCACCCTCACCCCCTTATGAGCATTTCATTGCAAGTGTAGGAGTTGTGGAAGCTTCTTCGGAAGATATTTCTATTGGAACACCGTTTTGCGAAATTGTTGAGGAAGTTTATGTCGATAGTGGAGATTTCGTCAAGAAAGGAGATAATCTATTTAAGCTAAATATATTATTGCTACAAGCAAAACTTGCAGAAGCCAAAGCTGGCTATGAGATTGCAGTAGCCAATTATGAGCGGCAACTTGCCCTTCCTCGTCCTGAATGCATTCCTGCTGCACGAGCAAAAATGGAATCTATGCAAGCCAATTTTCTTCATCATTTAGCTCGATATGAGTTAGTTGAGAAAATTGAAAACCCAAAGGCGATCAGTCGGGATGAATACAATCAGCGAAAATACAATGCCTTAGAAGCAAAATTTCAATTTGTTGAAGCTGAAGAAGATCTTAACCTTTTATTGTCTGGAGCTTGGGTAAAAGATCTTGAAATTTATCGCGCTGAGAAGAAAAAAGCACTGGCGTCTGTTAAAGTCATTGAGGAAGAAATTTACCGCTCAACCATTAAAGCTCCCCTATCTGGAGTTGTTCTTCAGGTCAATATTCACGTTGGAGAATTTGCTGAATCTGGAGAACTGAGCAAACCTCTTTTGGTTTTTGGTGCGATTGAGCCTCTTCATATTTTGGTTGATATTGATGAGGAAGAGATATGGCGCGTAATCAAGGGAGCTGCTGGAGTTGCTTTTGTTAGAGGAAATAGCTCTATTTCAACACCCATTAAATTCGTACGACTTCTTCCTTATCTTACTTGTAAACACTCTCTTACAGGCACCGCTACTGAACTTAGTGATACTAGAGTTCTTCAGTTGATCTATGAGCTTGATCGAGCAGATCTTCCTGTTTACCCAGGTCAATCAATGGATGTCTATCTTGAGTCGAAACCAAATCGGGTGGTGAATTGATGAAGTTGCTACTACCTCTTTTTCTTTTAAGCAGCTGCTTTCGTCCTTGCTCTACTCCAAACATCTGCATGCCAAGCTCTTTTATCGAAGGGGGCTATGTGGAGCCGTGCGCAGCAGATCCCGTTGATCTTGTGCAGTGGTGGGCACAATTTAATGATCCTCTCCTAACAGAATTGGTGGAACGCTCAATCTGCTGCAACTTAGATCTTCGCATTGCAAGAGAGAGAGTTTGTGAAGCAAGAGCTATTTTTGGAATTGAATTTTCTAGGCTTCTGCCTCATATCGATGAGGTGACCCAAATCGATCGAATCCGTATCAGTCAGACACTTACCAAGTTTCCATGTTTAGAAGGGAAGTTTGCTAATTTTTATAGAACAGGATTTGATACAAATTGGGAGATAGATCTTTGGGGTAAACAAACTGATCGCGCTTTAGCCTCAGCTTATGATTTTTTTGCCCAAAAAGAAGATGTGCGTAATGTCCACTTAGCAGTTGCTAGTGAGGTTGCAACTACATACTTTATTATAAGAAGCTTGCAAGAGCGAATCGAGATCACAAAAAAGCATATTGCATCTGAATCAGCCTTAGTAGAGATTACGCAACAAAGATATGACGGGGGACTAGCTCCCCTCGCAAATCTCTATTTAGCCAAAGGACTTCTCGACACACGCCTCTCTGCTTTACCAATGCAAGAGCATAAGCTACAAAGATCTATCTATAGCATGGCTGTTTTGCTAGGTGTGATTCCAGAAGCCTTGGCCCATACTTTTTGTGAAATAAAGGATGTTCCTTGCACAAATGGAAAAATTCCCCTCGGCTTACCCTCAGAACTGCTCTGTCGTCGAGGGGATGTGCGTCGGGTCGAATTTTTAATGCGTGCATCAGGTGCAAGAGTGCTCGCCTCGCGCAAAGAACTTTTCCCAGAAATTTCACTTCAAGCCATCTACCAAATGGCAACATGTTTCTATCAAAAATGGTTTGATAGGGATAGCAAACAGTGGGCTTTACTTCCATTCATTTCATTACCCGTTTTTCACGGAGGTGGTATTCTCTCAAGAATCCGAGCAGATACATCTTTACAGTACCAAGCTGTTATGGAATATGAAAGGATCGTGCTTATCGCTCTTAAAGAGATGGAGACATCTTTGAATGGCTACTTTAAAAGGAGTGAAGAATTTCGCGCTTTGGAAAATGAGGTGTCAGACTATCAAAAAGCGCGTGACCTAACAGAAGCTCTCTATGTAGCAGGCTTAGTTGACTTCCTATATGTTATTGATACAGAACGTGATCTTTATTTTGCTGAAATTCGTAAGTCTGAGAGTAAAGAGGAACTTTCAACAGACCTTGTGGCGATTTATAAAGCGTTAGGTGGAGGTTGGGAATGCCCCTGTTCGCAATAAAGATGATGATTAGAGATCGAGCAAGATGTCTAATGATCATCGGCTTGACATTTGCCTCATTTATCATCACACAACAAGCTGCTACCTTTATCGGCCTTATGAGTCGCACGTATGGTTTTTTGACAGACACTTCACAACCTGATATTTGGGTAATGGATGAACACGTTCAATACATAGATGATGTAAAGCCATTTAGGATGGCAAAACTTTATCAAACTAGGAGTATCAGTGGAGTTAAGTGGGCAGTCCCTTTATATAAAGGTGTGCTGAGAGCTCGTCTACCCGCTGGAAATTTTCAACTCTGCAATGTGATCGGCATTGATGATGCAACCTTAATTGGTGGCCCCTCACTCATTACAAAAGGATCTATTGAAAATCTACGCGCTCCCGATGCAGTGATAATCAATAATGTGGGCGCGGAAAAAAAACTCTACTCGGTCAATAAGAAGGGCAAAAAGGTCCCAATGCAATATGGCGAAATTTTTGAGATAAATGATACACGAGCTCAAGTCTTTGGGTTTTGTGATAGTGTGCGTACATTTCAATCTTACCCCGTTGTTTATACCACATTCAATCAAGCACGACTGTTTGCACCAGCTGAGCGTAACTTACTATCTTTTGTTTTAGTTAAAGCGGAAGAAGGGGTAGACTCTTCTCAACTAGCTAAACTGATTAAAGAAAATACGGGCTTAGCGGCCTATACCACACGTCAGTTTCGCAATATGACTTTAAAGTACTACATCACGCAAACAGGTATTTCAATTAATTTTGGGATTGCTGTTTTGCTTGCATTTATTATTGGTATAGCAATTGCTGGGCACACATTTTACACCTTTGTTCACGCTAACTTACGCCACTTTGCCACCTATAAAGCGATGGGAGCTACAAATAAACTGATCACAAAGGTGATCCTTGTACAAGCGGTGATGACTGCAACCATTGGTTGGTCTCTTGGCATTGGATTGGCAACACTTTTGGGGCTCTTATCTGGAGGCTCAGAGCTCTCTTTTCGCCTCCCTTGGTGGCTCTTTTTAGGTAGTGGGATTGGGATCTATCTGATTACCCTATTTGCCGCTTTGATCTCTCTTTATAAAATAAATTATAGTCGATTAAATCCGGAATGATAATTTTGACCTGCGTGAAAGCCTCGCGATTGATAGATCGTAACTGACCCCATATTTCTAATATTGGGTCAGTTACGATCTATCAAGCCCGAGAGCTTTGACGCGGTGAAAATTATCATTCCGGATTTAATCGACTATA
>CAMAUB010000114.1 GCA_945861315.1 Chlamydia trachomatis | reverse complement strand
GAGTAGGTAAGGTGAATTGGAAACAAACTCAATTTAAGAACGCTTCTGAAACAGTGCTCCAGTTTTTTTTTTTTTGCAGAAATAAAATATTCAGCAAATTGAGTTGACGCATTGAGCAGACTTGAATCATTCCATGTCGTTGAATATATGTAAGAAACGAAAATTAAATGACGACAAATCAGATAAGTCTATTTGCATTCCAATCATTTGTGAGAGCGTAGACTAGAATTGTTGTGAAAAATCTTTTGTGCTTTATCTTGAATATGGTTATAAAGGAGGAAACGCTATTGAACTACATGCTAGCGGATGTGTTGGCCACGATTTAGAATGGACGGACATGCTGCTACATTAAAAACGGAGAGAGAAATGAGAAAGTTTATATTATCGGCATTAACAATGCTTTTGTGTGGATCAGCCTATGCTCTTCCAGTTGGGAATCCTACTGAAGCAAGTCTGTACACAAATGGAGTATGGTGGAGCAGATCCAGTTGTGATCCGTGCGATCCATGTGGTAGCTGGTGCGACGCATTCAGCGTAAGGCTTGGTTTTTATGGAGACTACGTCTTTAACAGACACTTGGAAGTCAAGTCAAGCAGTGCGGATATCGACCGTACACAGATATTTACAAATGCTGGTATCGTAGTCTTGAATGTCTTTGATTGGATTGATATTTTTGGAACATTTGGGGCAACAAGTATTACACTTTCTACGGATCCAGAGGTCTTTCATAGTGTAACAGGCGAGTTAATAGGATGCGTATACTCTCCAGAATTTTCTTGGAGCGTTGGTGGACGCGCAACTCTTTGGGAGTGCGGATGTTTTGGCGTCGGTATTGAAGGTCAATATTTTAGGACTCAACCAAATTTGGATAGAATCTACCATGATGTTAACATTTTCCATCCTTCTACGAATAACGGAGCAACCTACTCAGAGTGGCAAGTGGGCGTCGGCGCCTCTTATACATTTACGACAGGATGTCCAGGAATTGCATTCATTCCCTACATGGGATTGAAGTGGGCTGGCAGCACATTCAATATGAATACTAGTAGTGGTGGAAACACTCAAGCTAATACTAATTTTTACAGATTTTCAGACCTAGAAGCTGACAAGCTTTGGGGTTATGCAGTTGGTCTAACAGCTGTAGTAAATGAAGTAGTTGGTGCAACAGTTGAAGCTCGCTTTGGCGATGAAAAAGCTGTCTCCGCAACAATGCAAATTCGCTTCTAATCAGTAGAATCGAACTTGACTAAAGAAAGCTCCTGGGACACTGTTCCAGGAGCTTTTTTTTTACCCTAAATTTAATCGACTATATCGTGAGTCGGGAAATGAGAGAAATTTTGGTATGGTTCAATTACTTAGGGCTCGTAAGCCAATAAAGGTTACGAGCCCTAAGTAATTGAACCATGGGTATCTGAGAAGTTAAGCAAGAGATCTATTTAGCTAATTGATTGAGCTTTCCCAATGTTTGAGAAAGTCTAGGAAGCTCTCTTTTGTTGGCTTGGTGCAAAAAAAGGCTCGCGCCTTTTCATTTGAACTTAGATGGGCAACTTTAGAAAGCAGATTGAGATGGTTTCTATCATCTGATGCAAAGAGAAAAAAGAGAGTATGCACCAGCTGTGAATCTAGAGAACCATATTCAAGTGGCTCTTTTGGGTAGACAATGAGCATGACATCGTAGTGAGTATCGAGCAGAAAATCACGTGTATGAGGTACTGCCACTCCACGACCAAGTCCTGTTGGCATCATCCTCTCACGATCTAAAAAAAGATCGCCCAGTACATCGGCATCGAGGTCAAAGCGATCTGCCATATGCTTTAATGCCGAAGCAAAAACTTCTTCTTTTGTAGATCCTGCAATATTCTTTAAAACATCCCCTCGATTTAGGGCGCGATAAAGACTAAATTGCATGTTCCCTTTGACAGGCTCCTCTTCATGACACCCAAGCTTTTGTTGCATTAGCCAATCTTCTATTTCAGGACGGGAAAAACGGTACTGACGATTGAGACGGTAAGCAGGAATTTTCCCCTCAGATACCCAGCGATAAAGAGTTGTTTCCGAGACATTGATCAAATCTGCAACATCTTTTAATTTTAAATCCATTAGATCCCCTTAAACAGAGCTATCATGTCCTTTGGATTGTTCAATTGCAACATTTTTTTTCGACGATCACTGTCTTTAATTGCAAGCGTCAAACGAGAAAGAAGTTGGAGATATTCAGTCTGTTTATCATCCGGTCCCCCTATCATAAAGATAAGACGAACAGGCATACCATCTAGAGCATCCCACGCAATTCCCTGTTGATGAATGCCGATAGCAATGAAAAAAGTGTCATACTCAGGAAGCTTAGCATGAGGAACGGCTACACCCATTCCAATACCTGTTGAGACAATTTTTTCCCGCTCTAAAATAGCTTTGTAAAATGCATCGCTATCTTCCAAACGTTTTTGTTGGTCAAGCAGCTCGACAAGCTCTTTTAGTGCACCATTGCGTTCAGTTGAATGGATAAATGTAATCAACTTGGGATTGAGATATTTTGAGATCAAAACAGCAGGTTGGTCAGAAGGTCTGCCTGTTTTGTTTTGAAACATTAATCAACTCCTGTATGTCCGAAACCACCGCTGCCACGTCCACTCTCTGCGAGCTGTTTTACATGAACAAAGTTGGCTCTCTCTACTTTTGCCACTACAAATTGGGCAATACGCATGTTTGGCTCGACAACAAAAGCTTTTTTACCATGATTGATTATAATAATTTTAATTTCACCCCGATAGTCAGAATCAATTGTCCCAGGCGTATTGAGGATGGTAACTTGATGCTTAAGGGCAAGTCCACTGCGTGGACGAACTTGAATCTCATAACCCTGTGGAATTTCGCAAATAAGACCCGTTGGGACAAGAGCCGATGCACCAGGCTCAACAACTATAGCCCTATCTAAGTTAGCGCGCACATCTGCCCCGGCAGATCCCTCTGTCGCATAGTGTGGCAGATCATGATCCGATTGAACTGGAATTTCTAAATACATCGTTGCCGATCATCTATGAAAAAATCTCATCTGTCAATAGAAACTGTTTCTCTGTATGTTTCTATTAATTCCAGAGTTGATCAGAAGCTTCCGTTGAAGAGAATGAGCGCTTATTACCGGTTAAGTAGCCAAGAAGAAGCGCTACTTGGGTTTTCATCTCATGACGATTGACAATTGCATCAATCATTCCATGCTCAAGCTGGAACTCTGACTGTTGCGCTCCTGGGGGTAATTTCTGCCGAATCACTTGTTCTACAATTCGTGGGCCAGCAAAACCAATTAAGACATTGGGTTCTGCTATGATCAAATCACCAAGAGAGGCAAATGAAGCTGTCACTCCCCCCAATGTTGGATTAGTCAAAATTGATAAATAAGGGACACCCGCATTATGGAGCTTTGCCAATGCCGCAGATGTTTTGGCCATCTGCATCAAAGAGAGAATAGACTCTTGCATCCGTGCTCCACCCGATGTTGATATAATGACTAAAGGAATTTTTTTACTAAGTGCTAGTTCAATAAGAAGAGTTAGCTTCTCTCCAACAGCTGAACCCATAGAACCAGCCATGAAGTTAAAATCTAAAATACCAAGAGCCGTCGCAATTCCACCAATTGTACACTCCCCTGTCAAAACGGCTTCCACGCGATCAGAATTTTCCTTCGCTCTCTCTAATCGAGATGTGTAGGGCTCACTGTCGACAAATTGTAGTGGGTCATGTGAAATGACATTCTCAAAAAGTTCCTTGAAACTTTTCGAATCAGTCAGCATTTCCACTCTTTTCTTTATAGAGATGCGATAGTGATAGTCACACTTAGGACAACAGTTATCATTGGCTGTGAGCTCATTAGCGTGGATCATCTCGTGGCAATGCGTGCACTTGAGCCAACCACTAAAGCCATCCGCCTTCTCAGTTTCGATTTTTATCTTAGGTTTATCTCTAGAAAACAATCGCATAACTAACCATTATACTCTATTTTAGTTATTTAGGGCCCTTAAAATAATAATATAGATGACTGGACAGCGCGAAAGCTCCCGTGATTGAACGATCAAAATGGGATTCGTATGAGTCAATACTAACCCCATTTCGATCGTTCAATCACGGGAGCTTTGGCGCCGTCCAGTCGTTCATGTTATTATTTTACAGGCCCTTACAACAAGATTTGGCAGATCTACCTTCTTCAAACCTCTTAGAAACAGTATCCCAATTGACTACTCTCCAAATATTTTTTAGATAGTCTGGACGAGCATTCTTATACTGTAAATAATAGGCATGCTCCCAAACATCCACTCCAAGAAGAGGTATAAAGCCCTTCATGGTGGCTTTGAGGGAATCTTGATTTGAAGTTGTTAGTATGCAAAGAATTTTTGATTTTGAGCACATCGCAAGCCACCCCCAGCCAGATCCTTGTAAAGGAGCTACCTGTCCATTAAAACATTCAACAAAAGATTCATAAGAGCCCCATTTTGAATTGATCTCTTTAGCTAAATCACCTTTTAATTTTGTCTTTCCTTCAGGGGCTAAGTTTTCCCAAAAAAGAGAGTGGTTGATATGCCCTCCTCCATTAAAACGGATAGCAGGTTGCAAGGCTATTAGCTCATCGAGGTTTCCCTCAGCTTCTGCTGCTGCTGCCTTTTCAAGCGCAGCATTCAAATTTGTAACATAAGCATTGTGATGCTTTTGATGATGAATTTGCATGATTTCAGCGCTAATGACTGGTTCTAATGCATTGTAATCGTAGGGAAGATTTGGAAGAATTTCTTTCATGCTATACCTCACTTTTTTCAGCGAGCCTAATCGAGATCAATAAAAAGTGCTAGAAATTTCTACTACCCTTTATCCCCAAACAATTTGAACAATCGGATTTGGGCTTTCACGTCAGCCCAAAATGGGTTCTTCATTGATAAGGGCTGCTTTATCAATTTGTATTAGACCTCTTTCGAAACTCATTTTGCTAACTCCAAGTTGTAAATCCCAGCGATTAAGTTGAATCGAAGAGTGAACCTTTTGCGCCTATTTCGATAACGATCAGACAGAATTTTAAAACGCTTTAAACTGCCGATGACATTTTCATT
>CAMAUB010000113.1 GCA_945861315.1 Chlamydia trachomatis | reverse complement strand
ATTGAACCTTCCAAATACGAAAAAAGGAAAGGTTGAAAAACCGTTCATTTGATGATTTGAATCACTTAGAAGGAATGTTGTTCCAAAAGCGATTTGACAGAATTTGCCAATCTTTAGACCACTTAAAAGTCCAAAAATAACATTTTCTTCTTCAAAGTTTTCTCCATGTCCCCGCCCATCATAGTAGGTGTAATCACCCACTTCAATGTTTGGATTATTGATAAAGTTCTTAAGAAAAATAATATTTTCACTGAGTAATGGCAGTGGATGTGGCTCGTTTGGATCTAACATGCTCAGCAGCATAACATTCTTTTGATTTAGAGGAGCACATTTTTGTTCTTGCAAAAATCTTAATACAATCTTTAGGATCATTGTATCAAATTATCATAGAAAGGTTAAAACAATGAAAAAATTATTTTTTGCACTCATAGTTATATCTATTTCTTCAGCTTTATATGGTAATACTTTAGGTAGTAATGAAGGAATCATGTCCACTCTTCTTCCAATAACTGTTGGTGATATGAGTTCAATTAAAGATAGCCCGGTTGAGACGCACTACTTTACCTATACATCTTTTACAGAAGGAATAGTACAAGTTGCGATGTATAAAAATGGAGGAGTTTCTACAATCTTGACGTGGACTCCCCAAAAATACATTGGGACTCAATCTATTTTCCACGAAGGGAAAGAGATGAGCACGTCATCTGACTATTGTATAGACACAGATCACCCCGATACTGTCATTCATGTGCATAAAAAGTATCTTGTCTACACAAGTCAGACAGAGCAAAGAATTGTTCCAAGAAAAAATAGATGAAGCTCTTGGTTTTAGCTCTTTTTTGTTTGTTCCCGCTGATAGCAGCAGCTCCGTCATATGAAAGTACAATTAGGGGATTTACTCTTTTTGAAGGAGATGCGCATGGAGATTTCAAAGGAGATTTTGTCGCTCACCTTTATGATGGTTCTGCATGGAAAATACACCCAAAAGATAGAAAGAAAGTTGAGAAATGGAGTGTAGATGAGAGGGTGCATATTGAAGTGCGCACCTCCCGCTATTGGAAGAAGCGAGAACATAAATTTTTTATTTACAATGATGATCGTAATGAGCCGCTACGGACAATGTTAGTTGATTATGGGTGTGACGCTGCTGAAGTGATTGATGCTTCTACGGTGTACATCTATGGTTCAAGATCAGAGCCTGTCTATGGCATTGATCGGAATGGAAACTATGACATTATCTATTGGGAGAGAGTTTACGATGAAGCCATGGATGTAACCTTGGATAGTGGATTTGTTTGCGCTGTGACAAAGCATTTTAGGTCCTATGACCCAGGACATCGGATCTATTTAGGCTGTAATCGTGCCGAAAAAAGAGATGTCTATTTTCTTATTTCAGGGATTGAAAGAGAGGCTGTCTATTCCTGGTTGAATTCTATAGAGAATCTATCTCCTTAAGGGAGTTCTAGAAGAAAATAATTTTTAGGGAGATCAACATTAAAATGATACCCATTATACGCTCAACTTGTGTTTGAATGGGTCCGATGCGCTTTTGAACTGCATCTTTTGTAATAAGAAAAGATAGGAAGAGAAACCAAAGAAGTGAGATGGACCAGTTAAGAGAGGCGTAGCCAATCTTTATAGAAGTTGGGGTATTAGGCGCAATAAATTGAGAGAATAGACTGATGAAAAAAAGGGCGCACTTTGGATTGAGAAGGTTGGTTAAAAAACCTTGTCGAAAGGCTGCTGCATTGCTCAAAAAGAGGTGATTTGGGTTCGCAAGTAGGTGCTCTTTTCGTTTGAAAGAACCGGCAAACTCTTTGCACCCAATATAGAAGAGGTAGCCAGCTCCAGCATATCTGATGAGGGAGAAGAGAAGTGAACCTTCTGCAAGAAGAACAGCCAGCCCAATCATGGTGTAGGTGAGATGGAAGATAAGAGCTGAGGTTACACCAAAAGTTGTGTAGAAGCCTGCTCTTCTAGACCCAATTAAAGAATTTTTAACTACGATAAAAAAATCAGGCCCCGGAGAGAGAGCTCCTAAAAATGAAACGAGAGCAATTGTAAGAAAACTAGTTGTAAAGTTCATTTTTGATCTGTTGACCAATGAAAAAACTGATTATATCTTAAATTCAAGTTGTAGCAAAGCTCAATAATTTACTAACCTTTATAATCGACTATCAATCTCTCTTCACATTTTTTTGAAGGAAAAATTAATACGCTTCATGTATTCTTTATTTTTTTTCAGGAGGCGTAATGATTTTTTTTCGAATAGTCTTATTTTGCTTTGTTTTACTCGTTGCAGAGCAGTCTCTTTATGGATTATCGATTTTATCAGGCCCCACAGTCATTTCTGGCACAGGAAGAAATTCAAGCGAACAAATAGCGATCGCTACAACGGGAAAGGCAATGGCTATTTGGGTTAACAATCAAAATCAGATCCAAGCTTCCTATTTTAATGGAACAACGTGGGGAGCCGCTTTGAATATAGCAACTGGAAGTTTTCCACAAGTTGGGATAGATGGAAGTGGAAATGCAACAGCAATTTGGTTAAGTATAAATATAAGTACTAGTCAAATTTTTACATCCAGATATACAGCTGCTACGGGGACATGGTCAACGCCTATTCTGCAATCAACTGGTGGAATAAACGCATCACCACAAATTGCTGTTAATACGCTTGGATATGCACTTGCTATTTGGGTTGTATCATCGCCTCAGAGCATTATCGCAACGAGTTATAATCCTTCAACAGCAACTTGGGCAACTCCTGTTACCTTAGCTACTGGTACAGGTTTTCCTCTAGTTGTTCTTGACAACTTGAATCACGGAATTGTGACCTGGACAGATCCTAACGCTGAAATAGAAGCCCTTACAGTTTCAGTGCCATAGTTATTGTTACGCACTCCTAAATTAACAAAAAAAATTTAATAATAATATTATAAACCATAGTTTAGTTTTATAATTATTATATTTAATGTTATAATTATTTATTTCTAAATAAAAACATTTAAATCAGAGTTAATTATGAATAATAAAGATAATTTCTTATATCAAGTTGAGGATTTAGTCTTTTCTTATTCTTTAGGAAACCAGAAGATCGAAGCGATCCGAGGATTAAGCTTAAACATTCCTGCTTCTTCTCTCATAACGATTTCAGGTCCTTCTGGATCTGGAAAATCAACACTTCTCAATATCCTTGGGTTGATTGAACCTGTTCAAAATGGAAAAGTGTTTTTTCAAAATGAAGATATCACTTTGATAGGAGAAAAAAGAAAAAATCAAATCAGAAAATTTCAGATAGGCTTTATTTTTCAGCAATTCCATCTAATCCCAGTTCTGACTGCTGAAGAAAATGTGAGATATTTTCTCACCCGGCAAAAGCTATCTAAAAAAGAGATTAAAGAACGCGCTGAGGAATCACTAAATGCTGTGGGTCTTTGGGAATATAGAAAGAGGAAACCCTCAGAGCTTAGTGGTGGGCAAAAGCAAAGGGTAGCAATAGCTAGGGCCATTGCTAAGTACCCTGATGTGATTATTGGAGATGAACCCACGGCTAGCTTAGATCAAAAAACAGGTCATGAGATTATGGAGATTCTAGCAGGGCTTGTCGCAACAAGAAAAAGCTCTGTAATCTTGACAACACATGATTCAATGGTTCAATCATTTGCGAACATAAATTTTCACATCCAAGATGGAAGGCTGTAATATGTGGTTCATCCTTAGCTTAAGAAATCTATTCCGTAACTCGAGAAGGACAATGGCCATATTGTTTACTGTTGCTTTGGGATCGGGGGCTCTTTTCTCTTTTGATGGTTTTATCAGCGGTGTCTTGAAGGAATTGAGATACAACACAGTTCATGCCACATCTGGATATGGTCAAATCAATACACAAGGGTATAGACAAACCGTTTTTGAAGAGCCAACGGATCATTGGATCTCAAATAGAGAAGAAGTTCAGGACTTTATCTCTCATTTAGACGGAGTAGAGAATGTTTTTCCAAGGGTAAGTTTCTCCGCTCTTTTAAAGAGTGGAAATACAACAGTTGGTGGATCGGGACAGGGAATTGAAGCGAGTAAAGAGGCCGATTTTTTTCATAGTCTCAATGTGGAAAAAGGAGAAATGCTCAATTTGCAACCCAATGGAATTATTTTAGGTCGAGAGCTTGCAAATGCACTTCATGTTGAACCGGGTGATAGTGTAACTGTTATAGCCACATCCATAAAAGGTGCAATTGATAATGATGAATTCGTTGTAACGGGTATTTTCCATACAGGTTCTTTAGAGGTTGACAGCCACATATTCCGAATCCAACTCGATGCAGCTCAAAAACTATTAAAAACATCCAAAATTGAATCATTTTCCTTAGCCTTAAGAGATTTTTCTAATTGGACTGCTGTCGCAAAGGAAGTGGAATCGTCTTTCCAAGATCTAGAAGCAACCTCTTTTGATGTGTTGGAGGAGATTAACTACAAGCATTCAGTTGATTGGTTAAAGGCGCAATTCAAAGTTGTGCAAGTGATTATTTTAGCTATCGTGCTCTTAGGGATTTTCAATAGCATATCCGGCTCCATTTTGGAGAGGAAGCAAGAGATTGGAAATCTCCGGGCAAATGGAGAATCGATTTTTCAGGTCATGAAGCTGGTGATCACAGAGGGAGCATTACTAGCTATAATGGGTAGCGTGCTTGGGATGGTGGGAGCTTATTCTGTTCTTATGCTTTTTGTAGATAAAGGGCTCTTAATGCCGCCAGGTCCTGGGCAAACGCGTCAATTTCTCGTTACGTTCTCCTTTGAATGGTCCATGGTATTCTTTACATTGATGTTGAGCAGCATAGCTGCCATCATTGCTTCTTTTCTTGCAGGCATTAAAGTTGCCAAAATGACGATTACTAAATCTTTGAGAGCACATTAAAGAGATATTTGGTATGTCTTGTGCTAATCTACAAACAAAAAAACAAGGATAGATATGTGGTTTAATTTATGCCCTTGGGGGACATTTGGCTTAATCGTTGATATTGTATTTCTAATCATTGGAATTATTGGAGCCGTTATTCTGACAAAATGGGCTAACAAAAGAGGATGGGTTGGTGAGAAGT
>CAMAUB010000112.1 GCA_945861315.1 Chlamydia trachomatis | reverse complement strand
TATAGGCCAGCTAAAAATCCAGATTCCAAACCAGCTACAAAACCTGCTGCAGCCGCTGCTTGAGTTGAGAAAGTTTTCTCCTCCAAGGCCACAACTGGAACAACTCCTAGCATGGAGCTACTTCGATAGAGAAGGGCTCCCTCTTCAATCTCCTTTACCTTCACTTCTTTGACCTCACCCGTCCACTGTTTGATCACATTTTGCAAGGTGACTCCAAAGTAGAGGGGAAGGGTGCGCGCTGGGGTGTAGAGTACTTGGTCTTTGATCCAAAAGAGATTTCCAAAGGAGGCCTCAAGGATATACCCTTCGGGGGTGATTGAAATGCCATCATCAAAGGAGCGTGAGAGCGCTTCCTCCATAATGAAGTAACGGTTGAAGTTGGCAAGTGTTTTAAGGTGGGCGTGTGGCAGCGAGAGTGGGATGGAAAAACGTGCTAAGCGCAAAGGCTTTTGTGGCGGGACGGTAAATGGTTCTAGTGTGATAGCAAGTGATCCCTTGCGCAGAGGAAGCCCTCTACTTGGATCTTCTCCGCCTGTCACGATAATGCGCATGCGTGCTGTCCCATCTAGCTGATTGCGTTCGATAAGATCGTAGATAAGCTCTTGACTCAACTGCGGCATTTCAATGCGTAGCTCTTTGCACTGCCATTTGAGCTGATTGATGTGATCGTCTAGGAAAATGGGGTGACCATCGCGCACATGTACGGTGGAAAAAAGGCCATCTCCATAAAGAAGGGCGCGATCATAGGCACTGATGGTTGCTTCACAGAGATAGCTTCCATTGAGGTAGTTGACGCAGCAGTGAGGCTGCTTTATGGAGGGTTTCTTCATATTCCTTCTCTGGGTTTGAGTCGTAGACGATGCCTCCTCCAAATTGTCCTTCGACGATCCCATCTTTGTAGGTAAGGGTGCGAATCGCTACGTTGAAGGAGAAGTCGCCTTGGTTGTGAAAGTATCCTATTGCGCCAGTATAGACGCCTCTTGGTCTCTTTTCAAGCTGAGAGATGACCTCCATCGCTCGAAGCTTGGGACAGCCTGTGATTGAGCCAGCTGGGAATAGGGGGCGGATTTGATCGATCGCTCTGCCTGGTTTTAAAATTCCCTCTAGTGTGGAGTGAAGATGGAAGAGGGTAGGGTAGGTGCTGCATGTGTAGAGCTGCGTTGTCTTCACACTCGAGCAGATTTTGGCAAGGTCATTGCGCATAAGATCTGTAATCATGAGTAGTTCGGCGCACTCTTTTTCCGAAGAGATAAGGGCTGCTTTATTGTAAGCATCTTCGATTGGAGTTTTCCCGCGAGGGGCGGTACCTTTGATGGGAGATGAGATGATGCGCTCCCCCTCTTTATGCAAAAAAAGCTCGGGAGAAAATGAGAGGATAGCAAATGAGCCACAGTTGATATAAGCTGCATAGCGAGCTGGGCTAAAAGCATAGATCATTTCAAAGAGGGCAAAAGAGTTAAGATGAGTTCCAAAGGTAAAGGATTGGGAGAGATTGACTTGATAGATATCGCCTGCACAAATGAGCTCTTTGATGGCGGCAATTTTCTTAAGGTAGCCTCGTTTGGTATCAGATTGGGAGTAGAGCTTTAGCGTCTCTTTGTAAGTGGAGAAGTGAGGCACTCGCTCCAATTTATGAAGCTCTTTAGGGCTGTAGAAGAGGGCGCCTGGCAGTGCGCTTTTTTCTGTATGGATCTTCCAGTCTGGATCGCTGTCAGCTCCCATCTCATAGGCGATGTAGCCGTAGTGAAAAGCGCTTTGACACGGTGCAAGATCTTCCCAAGAGTTTGTTTCAATTTTTGAGAGTGGATTTGAGGCGATATAGACACTTTGCTCTGAAAAGAGAAGGGCGCTGCCCTCTTGCAAGGCTAAGGGGCGAAAGAGATCAAAGGGGTTAGAACCTGTCTTCACAATTCAAATGGGTGCTTTTTTGAAGATTTTTTTGCTGATTTGCACTTCTTGGTATAATTATCCAATTATGTCCTGCGAATTGCAAATCAAATCAGCCTATCGATAAGATCTGTGAGCAATGTATACTCCTCCAAATTTCTTATTTTGAACTTAGAGGAGTATAGTCAACACCGTATTTAGCCCGGACATAACTGCAGATGTGCCTTGCATAGAGATAAGTTGTCTTCTGGAGGTACTCAATTAGCTCTCTATCCTCAGCTTTGCTTAATTTACTGTAACTATTCAGATAGGGGGTGTCTAGCGCAAGTCATTAAACCACAGAGCACCAGAGAGCACAGAGGTCGCGAAACGCGACAAAAAATGATAAATTTCTTCGTTTCTGGCGTTTTTTAGACTTCTCTGTGTCATCTGTGATCTCTGTGGTTCAATTACTTACGTTTAACCATGGGTATCTGAATAGTTACAATTTACTTTGACTTCCTCCTCTCGGTAAACGCGTTTTCATGGCCGGGAAAAGGAGCCTCTCAAGCATTGCTAAGACGGACCTGCTTTGGAGTATCCGCCGGATATAAAGATTTAAATACGGCGGATACTCTTTGTGATGGATAATTATCCGCCGCTTTTGTAGAATTATTTTCGGCGGATACTTAATAAATATGACACGCATCCGCCGCGGATAAAATTGCAAACTCCGCGCAACAATGTAACCGATATTTATTCATTTGATTTTGAAATAGTTGTGAATATTAAAAGGAGGGTCGAATGTTAAATAAAAATGTTGATATCAGCGCAGGCGTCAAAGGCAAGATTATTGGGAGATGGCGGGAATTGGAGCTTCTGAAGGAGCTGTTTGAGTCAAGAAAATCAGAGTTTATTGCGATCTATGGAAGACGCAGAGTTGGAAAAACCTATTTGATCAAAAATCTGATCGACTCCTTGCCAGCGATCTTTTTTCACGTCACCGGTATTCAGAAAGGAGGTTTAAAAGACCAGCTAGCTGAATTTGCCAAACAAATCGGCTCCACCTTTTATCAGGGCCCATCTCTTATCCCTCGGTCTGGCTGGATTGATGCTTTTGAAGATCTCACGACAGCGATCCATAAAATTCCAAAAGATCAAAAAGTGGTCCTCTTTTTTGATGAATTTCCTTGGATGGCGACCCCTCGCTCGAAGCTTATCATGGCTTTAGAACTGTACTGGAATCGCTATTGGGTGTTTGATAGTCGTATTAAACTCATCATTTGCGGTTCTGCTACATCATGGATTATTGAAAATATTATTAATAATAAAGGAGGCCTTCATAATAGAGTAACCAGGACAATCCATTTACAACCTTTTTCTTTATACGAAACGCAGAGCTATCTAAAGGAATATAAAATCAACCTCAATCGAAAACAAATTCTTGATCTCTATACTGTTTTAGGCGGAGTCCCACTTTATTGGTCTTTCGTAAGAAAAGGATGTTCTGCCCATCAATGTATCGATGAACTTTGTTTTCAAAGGAATGGTCCATTAGTTAAAGAATTCGGTCGTTTATTCGAATCTTTATTTGAAGATGCAAAGCCTTATATTGAGCTGATTCGCATTATTGCTGGATATCGATATGGGATCGGTCAAGCAGCGTTAATAGCGAAATCAAAACTTCCTGATGGTGGTAACACCGTTCGTCGATTGCATCAATTAGAAGAAGCTGGGTTTATTACAAGCCTTGTTCCTTACGGGAGAAAAGACAAAGGTCTCTATTATGTAATTGATGATGAATACAGCCTATTTTATCTATATTGGATCGAACCAAAACTGAAAGTGATTTCTAGGAAATCAATTAACCAAGGATTTTGGTTGGCTCAAGCAAACCAACCGACCTGGAAAACTTGGGCAGCATTATCCTTCGAGTCTACTTGCTATAAACATATCGACCAGATTCGGCAAGCGCTAAAAATCGATCCAGGCGCCACTTCAGGGACTTGGAGATTTGTGCCAAAAGCCAATGAACAAGAGACCGGAGCACAAATAGACCTTCTTTTTGATCGACTAGACGGAGCAATTACTCTTTGCGAAATTAAATATTCGGATAAACCATTCGCCATCGATAAATCATATGCACAAGAAATTTTAAAGAAAATGGAAGTGTTTAGGAAACAAACGAAGACAAAAAAACAGCTTTTTTTCTCTATGATCACCACGATGGGCTTAAAACCCACTATGTATTCTGAAGAGCTTATCTCCCGCGAGGCGATCTTAGATGATCTGTTTAAAAAAGTTTAATCCACTGACATTGAATAGGTTGAAATAGTGAAGCAGCTGCTTCCCGATTTTAAATTTTCTTAAAGATTTTAAACTGGTTCTTAGATGTCCATGTTGTGATAGACTGTATTGACGTCATCTAGATCCTCTAGCCAATCGATAAGAGCTTGGTTTGAGAGGCGCGTTGCCTCATCACATTTGATAAGAAGATTTGGAATCATGACAATGTCTGCTTCTACCACTACAATCCCACAAGCTTCGAGCTTCTCTTTGACAGCAAAGAGCTCGGTGGCATCTGTTGTTAGCATGTAAAGCTCATCTGCTGCTTCAAAATCTTCAGCTCCAGCTTCAATGGCGCTATTAAAAAGAGTCTCTTCATCACCACTTGTTTTAGGAACTTGGATGACCCCTTTTCGTGAAAAATTGTAATTAACTGAACCGGGTGCGGCGATGGTGCCTCCCCGTTTATTGGTGGCAATGCGCATATCTGAGGCTGTGCGATTTTTGTTGTCACTCATCGCTTCAACAATGATGCCAATACCTCCATGTCCATAAATTTCATAGACGACTTGAATAAAGTCTTCTTGATCGGGGCTCATCGCTTTTTTGATGTTTCGCTCAACGCTATCACTTGGAAAATTAGCCTCTTTTGCTTTTTGAATGGCGAGGCGCAGGCGTGGATTACCCTTTGGATCATCACCACCTGTTTTGACAGCGCTGATGATCTCTTTTGCAATACGGGAGAACATTTTCCCCTTCTGCTTATCCGCGCGCTCTTTGCGATACTTGATATTGGCCCATTTGCTATGCCCAGCCAAAAATTTTCTCCTTGTTGTGCTTCTCCCACTTCATCGCCCGTTCATAGTCATAAAAAGTGCGTTCTTTTCTTTTAAACTCCTGGGTGTGGACCCTATAGAAACCCCTCTCATCCTTGAGGCCCGGTACAATACAATGAAGCATCTCGTGATAGACC
>CAMAUB010000111.1 GCA_945861315.1 Chlamydia trachomatis | reverse complement strand
AATCAAAACCTTTCGCAAACCTCCTCATCGCATTGAGTTTATTGACACGATTTACGGGGTTGATTACATCAATGATAGCAAGGCCACTTCAGTTGATGCAGTAAAAAAAGCTGTTGCAACGATGACAAAACCGGTGATTTTGATTGCTGGTGGTGTTGATAAGGGAGGAGTCTATAGTGAGTGGATTCCAACATTTGAAGGCAAGGTAAAGAAGCTTTTTGCGATTGGTCAAGCAGCAAGTCGCATAGAGCAGGAACTTAAGTGTGTGATTCAAGTACAGAGGGAAGCCTCCCTTGAAGAGGCATTAAAAAAAGCTTCTAAAGAAGCGGAATTTGGGGATTGTGTACTTCTCTCACCAGGCTGTTCGAGTTTTGATCAGTTCAAAAGTTTTGAAGAGCGGGGAGAGGTGTTTCGGAAGTTTGTTTTGAGGAGTAAGGCATGAGCAGAAGAGATACTATTATTATTGCTGTATTAGTCAATGCTGGATTATTGATGATCCTATTTGCAACAGCACTGAAGTCTGATGATAAGAAGAAAGATAAACAAGTCTCATTAACGCAGCTAGCTGAAGCGCCGCCTGTTGTTGCACGTATCCCAGAGGAGGTGGTTGTCAACCAGTATGCTATGGCAGGTGTTCCAACGCTTGTTACTGAAGAAATTCCTTTTGAAAATTTTCAAATTCCAGATGAACAACCAGCAGAGCCAAAACCTGTGATGCTTCCAGCAGATGTTTACTGCGTCAATGTGACCGTTAAGAAAGGAGATTTTCTTGAGCGCATTGCTAAAGCTAATAATGCAACTGTATCCTCTATTATGGCTGAAAATAAACTCTCTTCAACTCAGCTCAAAGTGGGTCAAGTGCTTCGTGTTCCTGTAAGACAAAAACCAACAGAAGCTCCTTCATCTTCCCCTGCCTTATCTCCATCAGTTACTGAAGAATATTATGTAGTGAAAGAAGGAGATAATCCTTGGCTTATCGCTTCTAAAAACCATGTCTCTGTAAGTGAACTTTTACGGATTAACAGTCTCGATGATCAAAAAGCGCGTCGCCTGCGGCCTGGTGATCGCCTAAAGATTCGATGAGACTGCTCTTACTTGTCACAGTCGCGCTGATCTTTTCCATTGGGCTGGTTATGGTTTTTGATACCTCATCAGCTGAGGTGCTCGATAAAAATCTGAATCGAAGTCTTTATTATGCACTTTTTAGGCAGATCGCCTATGGTGTCATTGGTGTTTTACTCGCATCTCTTGTGTGGCGTATTGGCTATGACCATTTGCTTAAGTTTAGCCCCTACCTTTTGCTCTTTGGAATCTTTTTCTTGCTCTTGGTCTTTATTCCGAAAATTGGTCATCCACGCAATGGAGCTTACCGTTGGCTTGGAATTGGTAACTTTACCTTTCAGCCTTCAGAATTGATCAAATATCTAGTTCCCATGTCTTTCATTGAATGGGCTCTTGCACATCAACAGACCAAAAAGCCTATCACTTTTTTTGCTTTCTGTAAAATCTTAGCCTTTTTAGCCGTCCCTATGTTTCTTGTCATGATTGAACCAGATAATGGTGCAGCAGCTGTCATAGGAGCGAGCCTTGTTCCTCTATTTTTTATCACTAAAGTGAAGGTGCGCTACTGGGCTATTCCAATTAGTGTACTCATGTGTTTGGGTGCTTTTGCAGCTTTTCAGCTTCCTTATGTAAGGGGTAGAATTGACGTCTATTTACATCCGGAAAAAGATGTGAAGGGGAAGGGACATCAAGCATATCAAGCCAAAATTGCAGCTGGCTCTGGGCACCTGCTTGGAAGGGGACCTGGCGGCAGTTTACAGAAGCTCACCTATCTTCCTGAGGCTCAAAATGATTATATCGCAGCTATTTTTGCTGAAGAATTTGGATTCCTAGGAATGGGAGTGTTAATTTCGCTTTATATGCTGTTTGCTTGTGCAGGTTTTGCTATTGCAATGCGTTCTAAAAGTGATGGAGGGTGCTACTTGGCAATGGCAATTACATTTTTGATATCTCTTCAAGCTTTTTTAAATTTGGGAGTAGTTTCAGGCCTTTTACCAAGTAAAGGGGTAAATTTACCCTTTTTTAGCCAGGGAGGAACTTCTCTTGTGACCAATATTATAGGACTTGTTATTCTGCTAAATGTTAGTTATGACGAAAAAACGTGTGATCTTAAGTGCAGGAGGGACAGGGGGACACCTCTTCCCAGCAAAAGCCGTAGCTGATCAGCTGGCTGATGAATGTGAAATCCTCTTTGTCGCAGGAGGATTATCTAGCTCTCCCTATTTTGATCGCTCTTTTCCCTATCAAGAAATTGAAGTGGCCACTTTTTCTTTTTCCAAACCTCTTCAAGTACTTCGTGGAGGGATAAAAGTTGTTAAAGGGATTGCTCAATCACGTCGCATTTTAGAGAGCTTTGCTCCAGATCTTGTTATTGGTTTTGGCAGTTTTTATACGTTACCTATGCTAGTTGCGGCTAAGCTAGAAAAAATTCCATTTTTGCTCCACGAACAAAACGTCCTTCCAGGAAGAGTGAATCGCTTATTTTCCCGCTTTGCTGTAAAAACAGCCATCACATTCCCAAGCTCGAAGCACTATTTAAAAGGAGAGAGTGTCGTCGTTAACTTCCCTCTTCGAAAATCACAAGGAGGCTCTGCTTGGGAATACTATAACCTAGAAAAGAAGCCAACACTGCTACTCTTTGGTGGTTCACAAGGAGCTAGAGCTCTTAACCAACAGATGATTCTTTGTGCGAGTAGCTTTGTTGACTACCAAATCATCCACTTTACGGGAAAGCATGAAGATGAAAAAATGGTAAAAAATGCGTATGATAAAGTGGGCATTGTCAGTTGCGTAAAGAGATTTGAAGAGCGTTTTGATCTTGCCCTTGAGATTGCAGATCTTGCCATTTGCCGTGCAGGTGCTTCGACGATTATGGAGCTTATCAAGTATGATCTACCTGCTATCTTAATCCCTTTTCCTAATGCAAGTGACAACCACCAAGTCAACAACGCCACCTATTTTACAGATGTAGTTGGAGGGGGTGTGATGTTGCTTGAAAAAGATATAAACAAACTTCCCACACTCTTGTCTATTGATTTAGAGATGTGTCGCAAAAACATTGCGCGTCATCGGGAAAGCCAAGACCTTATAGATTTTGCACAACTGATTCGAAATGAAAAATAATGGAGTAGCGTCATGACAAAATATCACTTTATTGGAATAGGGGGGATTGGAATGAGCGCTCTTGCTGATCTGCTCCTGGAGAAAAAAAATGCCATTTCTGGAAGCGACCTTAATTTGGGAGAGATTGCGACAAAGCTGGAAAAAAGAGGAGCTACCATTTTAAAAGGACAGAAAGCCGAACACATAAGTGGGGATCAAATTGTGGTTTACAGCTCGGCTGTCAAAGAGAGTAATCCTGAGTATCAACAAGCAACAAAACTTGGTTGCCAAATAATTCATCGATCGGAACTTTTAGCTATGTTAGCCTCTGGAAAAACAAGCATTGCCATAGCAGGCACTCATGGGAAAACAACAATCTCATCTTTGCTCTCCTCTGTTCTTCTTGGTGCAGGATGCGATCCTAGTTTTGCCATTGGCGGCCTTTTAGAGGGAGAAAATGGACGAAATGGGAAATCAGATTTATTTGTCTTGGAAGCAGATGAGAGTGATGGTTCCTTTTTGCGCTACCATCCAACCTACGCCATTATCAGCAATGTAGAACCTGAACATCTTGATCATTATGGTAATAAAGAGGCGCTAGAGAAAGCATTTGACTCTTTTGCATCACAAGTTGAGGACCTTTTGTTTTATTGCGGCGATACTCTTTGTTTTAAGAAGGGGATCAGCTATGGCTTTGGTAATAATTGCAATTTGCAAATCACAAATTGGAGACAAGAGGGATGGCACCTTATATTTGACTGCACCTTTGAAGGAAAAACTTACACAAAGATCGAAGTTGCCCTTATTGGAAAACACAATGTGCGAAATAGCGCAGCTGTGTTCGCTCTTGCACTCAAGCTTGGTCTAGATGAGGCAGCTATTCGCAAAGGATTGCAGAATTTCCCAGGAGTTGCACGGCGGTGCCAACTCAAGAAAGAGGAGCACGCCATCACTTTTCTTGACGACTACGCTCATCATCCCACAGAAGTTTCAACAACACTTGATGGAATTGCGCAGGTAGGTGCCGGACGCAGGATTGTTGTCCTATTTCAACCCCACCGCTATAGCCGCACAGCAAGTCATTTTGACGATTTTGCCAAAGCATTTGGGGCAGTCGATCACCTCTTTATCTCTGATATTTATGCGGCTGGAGAGCAAAATCTAACAAATGTAACAGGTGAAGCACTAGCTATTGCTGCTGGTGGAAGTTATCTTCCAAAAGAGAGATGGAGTGAATTGAAAGACTTTTTGCGTCCACATGATATCTTTGTCACCATGGGTGCTGGAGATGTGACCTATTTCACCTGTCATCCCACAACAAAATATCGCGTCGGTTTTGTTTATGGAGGTGCTTCTTGTGAGCATGAAATCTCTAAAAAGACGGCAGCAATGGCTCTTGAGGCGATTGATCGCTCGCTTTATGATATTGAAAAATTTTACATTAGTCGAGATGGAAAATGGAATGACAATCCCCTTCTTTCAACAGCTACTGTAGAGAGTTTATCAAAGTGTGACCTTTATCTTCCGATTCTTCATGGAACGCATGGCGAGGATGGAACAATCCAAGGATTTTTTGAACTCTTGCAAAAGCCGTATATTGGACCAGATTGGACCGCATGTGCTATTGCAATGGATAAACACCGTTCTAAGATGCTAGCTTCGGCAGCAGGAGTACGTATTCCAAAGGGCTTTGCCTTCACCAAAGGTGAGTGGAGATGTAATTCAGCAAAAATTATTGCACAGGCAGCAGATTTAACATTTCCTCTTTTTGTAAAAGCGAACCACTTAGGATCAAGTCTTGGTACGAGCAAAATTTACTCTCCTGAGGAACTTAAAAAAGCTATAGAATTTTCTTTCGAAGGGGATCATGAGGTGCTTATTGAAGAGGGTATTGAAAAATGTCGAGAGTTTGAATTTGCTGTGATGGGCAATGATTTGATTGAAGTCCCAACTCCGGGAGAAAAACTGGCAGGAGGAGCTTTTGTGGATTACAAAATGAAGTATACCAA
>CAMAUB010000110.1 GCA_945861315.1 Chlamydia trachomatis | reverse complement strand
AAAATATTTTTGAAGGAAAATTGCCCAAGTGATAATGGACAATAAAAAGAGAGTTAAAAAAATTATTTTTCCAAAAAGATCTGAGCTGAAATAAGCGTTGAGTACTGGGTTCATATCTCTGATAGTAACTAACTAATTATTTATTTTGTTTACTTTTCCAAAAAAAGAGGCTATAATTTTTAGTATGAAACGGATCAGTTGGTTGCTTTCGATAGCCTATATATTTGCATTTCAACCACTTGTTCATGCAGGTGTAAAGGATTCTTTTGAGCCGGTTCAAGCAACTTTAGTGGCTGAAGATGAATCGATTCAAGCGGGTCACCCTTTTTGGGTTGGCGTTGAATTGAAGATGTCTGATGGATGGGATACTTACTGGCAAAACCCGGGTGATGTTGGATTACCAACTCAGATCAATTGGCAATTGCCGCAAGGATTTACAGCGGGGCCTATTCAGTGGCCTTATCCCAAAAAATTTACAGCAGATGATGTGGTAGGCTTTGGCTATACTGGTTCTGTAATATTGCTGACAAAGATAACACCTCCTAAACAGTTAGCAAATGAGCCAATCAATCTGAAAGCGGATGTGACATGGTTGGCATGTAAAGATTCGTGTCAGCCGGGTAACGCAACACTTTCACTTACTCTACCTGTAGCAGATGGAGCACCAACAAAAAATGGGGCACGAGCGTCCGAATTTGATCGTGCGAAAGCGGCTCTTCCAAAAGGTGTGAATGCAAAAGTTCGAGCAAAAAACGACACGATCACTGTCAATGTTGATTCTCCAAATAAAAAATTTGACTCTGTCCTTTTTATTCCTGAGAAAAGTGCGTTTATCGATCATAGTGCACCTCAAGAAATGACAATGAGCAAAGGGGGCATTGAGCTCTCTATGAAGCGACTTGATCAAAGTGGCGTGTTGCCGAGTGGGTTAAAGGGAGTCATGCTCTTTTCTCACAAGGACACCAATGTGATTGAAGCGCTTCAGATCGACTCTCTTTTTGGAGGACATGCTGGCGAACTCTCCGGGTTTTGGATTGCACTTGCCCTCGCATTTGCTGGTGGGATGATTCTTAACGTGATGCCATGTGTCATGCCGGTTATTGCCCTTAAAATTTTCAGCTTTGTCAAGATGGCTCAAGAGAAGAGAAGTCTTATCTTTAAGCACGGCCTTGTCTTTGCTTTTGGTGTGATCGTTTCCTTTTGGATCTTATCAGGAGCTTTACTTTTGCTGCGCGCCTATGGTGCCAGCGTTGGCTGGGGTTTCCAACTTCAAGAGCCCGTCTTTGTTGTCATTCTTGCGGGTATTCTATTTCTTCTTGGCCTTTCCTTGTTTGGTGTCTTTGAACTTGGAACCTCTTTGATCTCTTTAGGATCAAAGACAAGCTCCTCCTCTTCCTCACCAATGATGAGTTCTTTTATGAGTGGCGTTTTGGCAACGCTTGTTGCCACACCTTGCACAGGACCTTTGCTTGGACCAGCACTTGGCTTTGCCTTATCACTTGCCCCCATTAAAGCACTTCTTATTTTTACAGGGATGGGCCTTGGAATGTCAGCCCCCTATCTTATATTTGCTGCCTTCCCTCAACTTATCCGCTTCTTACCAAAACCTGGCAACTGGATGATCACCTTTAAGCAGATTATGGGCTTTATCATGATGGCAACGGTCATCTGGCTTATCTGGGTTTTTGGAGCACAAACAAGTAACCTAGCTGTCATGATTCTTCTCATCTCACTGCTTGTTATGGCAATTGGAGCTTGGATCTTTGGTAGCTACGCAACACCTATGCGTAAAAAGCTCACACGCACTGTTGCAACACTCATCGCCCTAGTTGCGATCACCTTCGGAGGTGGATCAGCAATCATGGGAGCTAAGAAATTTGTTGATGTAGGGACAACAGTGGTTGCTCAACACGATGGTTGGGAGAGCTACTCTCCAGAGCGCGTTGAGCAGCTGCAAGCTGCTGGTACACCAGTTTTCGTCGACTTTACCGCCAAATGGTGTCTTATTTGCCAAGCAAACAAAGTGATTTTGCACTCTTCTGATGCTGTAAAAGCATTCCATGAACAAGGTGTAGTCACTATGATGGCTGACTGGACAAAGAAAGATCCCGTCATTACAAAGCAGCTTGAAAAGTTGGGCCGTAGTGGAGTTCCTGTTTATGTTCTCTACCCAGGTGAACAAAATGCAACTCCCTACATCCTACCGCAAACACTCTCTGGCTCCGTGATCTCTGATTATGTCAAAAAGCTCAATAACAATAACTGATTCTCATGCACACTTAACACATACGGGTTGGGAGATTGATCTTGATGCGATGCTCAAGCGTGCACAAGAAGCCGGCATCACTTCAATCCATAACATCTCTACAGATCCAGAAGAGCTTAGAAGAGGTCTTGAGCTCTCTTTGCGATACCCTTGGATCAAAAACATCTGCGCCACTACACCTCATGACGTTGAAACACAAGGGGAGCGCGATTTTGAAGCTATTGCAACCTATGCGCGCTCTCTTAAAATCGATGCGATTGGAGAGACAGGTCTTGATTATTACTATACCCACTCTCCAAAAGAGCTGCAGCAAAGCTTTTTACGCCGCTACTTTGATCTTGCAACCGAAACAGGCCTTTCAATTGTCATCCATTGCCGTGACGCTTTTGCCGACTTCTTTTCCATTCTGGATACATGTTACAAGGGAAAGGGGGTGCTCCACTGCTTTACAGGAACGCTTGACGAGGCCAAAGAGGTGATAGCTCGCAACTGGTACCTCTCTCTTTCAGGAATTGTAACCTTCAAAAAAAGCAGTGTGTTACAAGAGGTTGCCAAGCTTGTGCCCCTTGATCAATTACTCATTGAAACGGATTCGCCCTATCTAGCACCGATGCCACATCGAGGTAAATCAAACGAGCCTGCTTATATTGTGCATACAGCACAGGTGATAGCAGATCTTCGCGGTATAACACTTGAGCAGTTAGCAGCAGCAACAGCAAAAAATGCTGAAAACTTTCTAAAAAATACGTAAAAAAAAGAATTAAATTGATAGAGTTGTGTCGATATGACAACTCCAATCGAAGAAAAAGTCTTTGAAAGCGATACTAAAGCAAAATTGCCTCTAGCTTTTGTGTTAAGACGGCTACACTCGCTTTTAGGCCTTTGGCTTTGCTTCTATCTCTTTGAGCATCTGCTTGTCAACTCGCAAGCAGCGTGGTTTTTTCAAGATGATGGCTATGGCTTTGTCAAAGCAGTCAACTTCATTCACTCCCTTCCCTATCTGAAGGGAGTTGAGGTTATTTTACTCGGCCTTCCCTTCCTTATTCATGCTGTTTGGGGAATTGAATATCTACGAACATCAAAGCTCAATTCATTCAAGACACGTGCAGCTGCCCCCTCATTGCCGCAATATAAGCGCAATCGCGCCTACTCATGGCAGCGCATTTTTGCTTGGGTTTTGCTAGTTGGAATCATTGCGCATGTTGTGCAAATGCGTTTTGTTGACTACCCTATATTGGTCTATGATAATGATATTAAACACTATCTGGTAAAGGTGAAAGAGGACGCCGCTTTAGATTCAGTTGCTGAAAAGTTGCATGCAAAAATTTACTTAGGGGCAGAGCTAAGACAGCTGCGTAAAAAAAAGTGGGTCTCTGAAGCAAAGAGTTTTCGCCTAAAGGATAATCAAGTAGTGGTCCTTTCACCTAATGCTGGTGCTGCTTTTTTTCTGATCGTACGTGAGACAATGAAAGATCCGTGGATGGTGATTCTCTATTCTATTTTTGTGATTGCTGCGGCATACCATGCTTTTAATGGTGTGTGGACTTTTATGATCACTTGGGGGATCACACTGACACGCTTTTCTCAAAAGCGTATGCGTGCGATCACCACAACACTAATGGGCATTGCCATGATTCTTGGCCTTGCAGCTATTTGGGGTCCTTATTGGACATTCCTATTTCAAAGGTAGTGTATGAAAAAAAAAGAAGTCATTGTTGTGGGGGGAGGATTGGCAGGGCTCTCTGCCACGATGCGCCTTGCAGAAAAGGGCTGTTCAGTTCAACTTGTTTCTCTCACCAAGGTGAAGCGCTCACACTCTGTTTGTGCACAAGGTGGAATGAATGCCGCTTTGAATTTGCGGGGTGAAAATGATTCACCTCTTTTGCACGCTTATGACACAATTAAGGGAGGCGATTTTCTTGCCAATCAGCCTCCTATTGTTGAAATGTGCCTCTCAGCTCCAGGTATCATTCAAATGCTAGATCGCTTTGGCTGCCCCTTTAATCGCTCTGCTTCTGGACATCTGGATGTACGCCGTTTTGGTGGAACACTTTATAATAGAACAGTTTTTTGTGGTGCTTCAACAGGTCAGCAATTGCTTTATACATTAGATGAGCAAGTGCGCTGTCAAGAGGCTCTTGGTTTGGTTGAAAAATTTGAAAATCACGAGTTTTTGCGTCTTGTAAAAGATGAAGAAGGCAGTGCGCGTGGCATTGTGATGATGAATCTCTTCAATCAAAAGCTTGAAGTGCTCAAAGGGGATGCTGTTGTTTTTGCAACAGGTGGTCCTGGTGTTATTTTCAAGCAGTCAACGAACTCAACTTTTTGCACAGGAGCCGCTAATGCTCGTCTTTATATGCAGGGGATGACCTATGCAAATGGGGAGTTTATTCAAATTCATCCAACAGCGATTCCTGGACAAGACAAATTGCGACTGATTTCTGAATCAGTACGTGGTGAGGGAGGACGTATTTGGGTATATGGTGATGCAAGCAAAACGATTGTAGATCCTCTTGGAAAAGAGATTCCCTGTGGTAAGACAGCAGAGCCGTGGTATTTTCTTGAGCAGATGTATCCAGCCTACGGCAATCTAGTATCACGAGATGTGGGTGCTAGAGAAGTTTTACGCATCTGTAAACTCGGCCTTGGTGTCAATGGAGGAATGCAAGTCTATCTAGATATTACAGAAGCAACAGATGAGACTCATAAAAAGCTTGAGGCTGTCCTAGATATTTATCAGAAGTTTACAGGAGATGATCCGCGCAAAGTACCTATGAAGATTTTCCCTGCAGTTCACTACTCGATGGGAGGAGGATGGGTTGATTGGCCAGCTGTTGACGATTCCAATCGAGGTGAGCGCTTTAGGCAGATGACCAATATTCCAGGCTGCTTCAATTGTGGTGAATCTGATTATCAATATCATGGTGCGAATCGTCTT
>CAMAUB010000109.1 GCA_945861315.1 Chlamydia trachomatis | reverse complement strand
GTTACGATCTATCAAGCCCGAGAGCTTTGACGCAGGTCAAAATTATCATTCCGGATTTAATCGACTATATCATGCCGCTTCTGGAAATGAAAAAAAAAGAGGTCTCTAGTTAGAGGCCTCTTTTTCTTGATCTTTCATTCGAAGAGGATTTTTAGGTCCAGACTAGGTTGGCTGCTGTTTGATATTCAGTGACTCTGGTTTCAAAGAAGTTTTTCTCTTTGTTCAGGTCAATGGTTTCACTCATCCATGGGAAAGGATTTTTCGAGCCATAGATCGCCTTGACTCCAACGCGCTCTAAGCGGCGATCTGCGATGTATTGCACGTAGTCTCGAAACATAGCCGCTTGCAAACCTAAGATTCCTCGAGGGAGGCACTCTTCGGCATAGCGAATTTCAAGCTCAACAGCTTGCTGCATCAAATCGACGATATGGGCTTGAAAAGCTGCAGTCCAAAGGTCTGGATTCTCCTCCTTAATTCCATTGATCATATCAATACCAAAATTGAGGTGAATTGTCTCATCGCGCAAGATGTATTGATACTGCTCTCCAATCCCAGTCATTTTGTTTTGACGGTGGAATGAGAGAATCATCACAAAGCCACTATAAAAGAA
The DNA here is from genome assembly GCA_945861315.1 of Chlamydia trachomatis. Lineage (GTDB taxonomy): Bacteria > Chlamydiota > Chlamydiia > Chlamydiales > JAAKFR01 > JAJACK01. The sequence goes on along the minus strand of CAMAUB010000109.1, from coordinate 4,699 downwards.
GACGCCTTCCATAATTAGATAGTAGCCAATTAGGTTTTCAAGGAACTTTTGCGCTCCCTTTGTTGTTGCTGTTGAGAAGTTTTCTTGCAGAACATCGCCAGTTAAAGCCATTTGGAATGAATCTTTTGCGTGGATGCAAGGAATCTCATTGTACATATTAAAGAGTTCTCCCTCATCTAAATTGAGAGATTCGCAAATGTAGAGGAAGGTGTGGGAGTGAACAGCCTCTTCAAAGGCTTGTCTTAGGAGGTACTGACGCGCTTCTGGATTGGTGATGTGTCTAAAAATTGCTAAAACAATGTTATTGCCCACAAGGCTTTCTGCTGTTGCGAAAAAACCGAGGTTGCGCATGATCACATGACGCTCATCTTCTGAGAGATCTTTTGATTTCCACAGCTCAATATCTTTTGACATTGGCACCTCAGAGGGAAGCCAGTTATTTGCACATCCATTGAGGTAGTGCTCCCATGCCCATTTATATTTCAGTGGCATCAATTGGTTGACGTCAACTGCTTTGCAATTGATTAGTCGTTTTTTATCAACATCGACTCTTTGTTGTTTTATCATAGAACCTCCTACTGACAACTTTCACATCCTTCTGCTAAATTACATACTCCTCTATCTACTTTTACGCGACTTGAGGCCGACTTATTTTTCATCCAGCGTGGTTGCAGATTCCTTTTGTTAATATCAGTTGTCGATTTTTCAATGTGAGTTGCTGCCATAGCGCGCAGGTAGTAGGTTGTCTTCAATCCTTTCTTCCACGCTAGCAGATACATATCATTGAGCTTCTTACCTGAAGGTTCTGCAAGGTAGAGGTTGAGAGATTCTCCCATATCGATCCATTTTTGTCTTCGACTTCCGCACTCAATGATCCATTCAGGATCAATTTCAAAAGCAGTTAAGAAGAGCTTTTTCACATCGTCTGGAATGTTATCAATTTCGGATAGTGAACCATCAAAGTATTTGAGATCATCTAAAAGATCTGGTCCCCAAAGGTTGAGTTCTTTGAGTTTCTCGATGAGAAATGGATTGAGAACAGTGAATTCACCCGAAAGGTTGGATTTGACAAACAGATGTTTATACATCGGCTCAATCGACTGTGTGATACCCGAAATGTTTGCGATGGTAGCAGTTGGTGCAATTGCCATGGTATTGCTATTGCGCATGCCATACTTTTTGATTGACTCACGCACGGGTGTCCAGTCAAGTTTTGAAGAAGTATCCACATCAACAAACTCTTCTCCACGCTCATTTTTTAGAAGAGCAATTGTATCAATAGGAAGCAATCCGCGCTCCCATTTAGACCCTTTATAAGTTGGGTAGGTGCCTCGCTCTTTAGCAAGGTTGCTCGATGATAAAATAGCATAGTAGGAGATAAGTTCCATGCTTTCATCAGCGAAGTTAACTGCTTCAGTGCTTGCATAGCATAGGCCAAGCTTGTAGAGAGCATCTTGAAAGCCCATCAATCCAAGGCCGATTGGGCGGTGGCGTATATTTGATTGCTTTGCCTCTTTGATTGGATAGAAATTGATATCGATTACATTGTCAAGCATACGGATGGCAGTTGTGACTGTCTTCTCTAATTTCTTGCGATCAATACCCGTTTTTGTGACGTGGGCAGCTAAGTTAATAGAACCAAGGTTACAAACGGCAGTTTCCTCTGCAGAGGTGTTGAGTAAGATCTCTGTGCAAAGGTTTGAGCTGTGAATCACTCCAATGTGATCTTGTGGCGAGCGGATATTACTAGGATCTTTAAAGGTGATCCATGGATGGCCTGTCTCATAGAGCATTCCAAGCATTCTTCTCCAAAGAGACATTGCATCGATTCGCTTAAACAAACGGATCTCTCCACTATCTGCCATCTTCTCATATTCGCAGTACCGTTTTTCAAAAGCTCTGCCATAAAGGTGGTGAAGATCAGGAACATCATTAGGGCTAAAAAGAGTCCACACTCCATTCTCAATTATTCGTTTAATGAACAGGTCTGGAATCCAGTTCGCAGTATTCATATCGTGAGTACGTCGCCGCTCATCTCCTGTATTTTTACGTAGTTCTAAAAAGTCTTCAATGTCTAAATGCCAAGTCTCTAGATAGGCACACATAGCTCCTTTTCTTTTTCCTCCTTGATTAACAGCAACAGCTGTGTCATTTGCAACCTTCAAGAAAGGAATAACTCCTTGGCTCTTTCCGTTAGTTCCCTTGATAGTGGAACCTGTGGCGCGTACATTTGTCCAGTCGTTGCCAAGTCCTCCCGCCCACTTTGAGAGTTGAGCATCGTCAGAGATGACCTTATAGATATGGTGGAGATCATCCATTACAGTAGAGAGGTAGCAGGAACTAAGCTGAGAGTGCATCGTTCCTGAGTTGAAAAGGGTTGGAGTTCCAGAAAGATAGAGGAACGAAGCGTAAACGTTGTAGAACTCAATTGCAAACTCTTCTCTTTTTGCACCTTCATTAAGGCTAAGCCCCATCGCAACACGCATCCAGAAGATCTGTGGAGTCTCTAGGCGACGTCCATCTTCATGGATGAAGTAACGGTCATATAAGGTTTGAAGTCCTAGATAGGTAAAAGTCATGTCTTTATCTAGGTCAATGGCATCGGCTAAGCGATCAAGATCAAAAGTGAGTAGTGCTGGATCGAGCTGTCCAATTGAAACACCGTGCTTGAAATACTCTTTAAAATATTTTTTATGTCGCGCTTTTAACTTGGCGTGAGAAGCTTCAATGCCAATAGTTTCTCGATAAATAACATCGAGCAGAAGGTTGGAAGCGACATAGGTATAAGCTGGCTCAATCTCAATCTTTGCACGAGCTGCCATGATGTTGGCAATATCAAGCTCATCTTCACGCATCCCATCATAATAGTTTCCAATAGAGTGATCAACTAACTCATCCACATTGACAAGAGGATATCCCTTAGCTGCATAAGCAATTTTTTTACGTAGTTTTGATCGACTGATCTTGTAGCCTGAGCCATCTTTTTTCTGGACACGGAAGTTGATGTCCTCATCCCCTTCTGTTGGAATGATCTCTTCAGAATCAATCCACTCTTCTTCACGATCACGCTCTTCAGCACGTGAAATACGGTATAGAATAAAATCTTTTGCTACATCGAAATAGCCAGCACGCATTAACTGCCGTTCAATTTCATCTTGAATCAATTCAACATGCAAAACGCGTTCTGTCTTTGATGTGTTTAGTGCAAATTCAATCATTCGGTTGGTGATTATATTAACAGAATCGATTAGGTCTGGAGGAGAGATTCCAGAGATTTTTTTCGAATCACGGAAAGCTCTTTCAATAGCAGAAGCAATTTTCATTGGGTTGAAACGAACAAAAGTGAGTCCATCACGTCTTTGGACGGTCAAAGATCGAGGAGAATCTTTACGTAATATTTTATGTTGCTCACGGTAGATAATATAGTCTCTAACAACATCATGGAAGCTGTGTTCCATAAGGGTTGTCTCAACAAGATCTTGGATCCCTTCCACAGTTAAGGCGTGTCCAAGCTCATGATCTTGTAGTGCTTTTTGGCTTACAATGCTTGTCAGCTTTTCAATTGTTTGATGAAGTTCATCAATAAGAGGGGTTGGATCTTTAATTTTTTTGGTGTCGCGAAATGCAGCTTCAAGCGCTTTGAATATGCGTTCGCGTCTAAATGGTACCATCCGACCATCGCGTTTAACAATGGCGTGCTTTTCATCCGCTAAACAAGTTGTCGTCATTAAATCATCATCCTCAACGTGATTCATTTTTTCTTCCTCAGTTTTTTTATTTTTTTGGTAAAATCGCTTGCAAAAAATTCGAGAGATCAGTTGCGATTAACTACTACAGGTTGTGTCTCCCTTCTACCTGAAACACTATATATAGTATTTTCCATGAATTTCTACAACGCATTTGGGAGACAATTTTTCAAGCAATTCCTTACCATGAACCTAAGCTCAAATGTAAAATTTTAAATTTAGTTGAGCTAAGAATTTGGGATGCAAATGAATAACCTATGAGCTATAATAAGGGGAAATGAGACGTTTTTCTCTGCTACCAAATATGATAACAGCCTTCGGTCTCTCATGTGGCCTTTTCGTCATCTATAGGATGATGCTCGCTGATCCTGACCAAAGCTTATTTGATCTTTTGCAGTCATCTTCAATTTTGATTCTAATTGCAGCTTTTGCTGATGTGGCAGATGGAGCAATTGCTCGTTTGATTAAGGCTGAAAGTGATTTTGGAGGGGAGTTTGACTCCCTTTCTGATGCAGTGATCTTTGGTGTTGCTCCTCCGCTTTTGATTCTCAAGACCTTATCAACATTCAATGCTGGAAAACTGGTCACTCTTCTTCTAATTATCTCCGCTATGATCTACACTCTTTGCGGTGTTTTGCGTCTTGTACGTTATAATCTTAAGAGAAAAAGACCTCAATTGCCACAACCCAAGATACGCCGCTATTTTGTTGGTTTACCAATACCAGCAGGAGCCTCTATTATTCTTTCAACTTGCTTAATTCTTGTCTCTCCTTGGGCAGAAACTTATCTTCCTATGAGCGAACAGACGCAAGCAATTCTCTTGATGTCGACAATGGTTGTTACAGGGTTTTTTATGGTGAGTCGCTGGAAATTTCCAAGCTTATCAGCTCTCTATTTCCGAGTTCCCTCTTTTAATCTTGTGATTGCAATTGGTGTCTTTGTTGTCTTAATTC
>CAMAUB010000108.1 GCA_945861315.1 Chlamydia trachomatis | reverse complement strand
ATTTTATAGAAAGAAAAACGGTACGATATGGGTGGAAAAAAAACAGGAGAAAAATCAAATGAAGGATGCCCCATTTATTGGTCGAGAAGCTGAAATGGAGAGGTTAAAAGGGCTTCTAAATAAAAAAAGTGCCAGTCTTATTGTAGTGAGAGGGAGAAGACGAATTGGAAAAAGCAGGCTTCTTGCTCAGTTTGGAAAAGAAATGAGAAGCTTATTCTTTTCAGGTAATCCTCCGGTACGTGGGATAACTGCGCGCTCTCAACGAGAGCTCTTTGCTGATCAACTCCGTAGAGCAGGGATTCCTGGTATTCAGCCGGATAATTGGGGCGATCTCTTTTGGCATCTCTCCAAGCATACCCAAGAAGGACAGATGCTTATTGTTTTTGATGAGATTTCATGGATGGGGGGGAAAGATTCTTTTTTCCTAGGTCAGCTGAAAACAGCTTGGGATATGTATTTTAGCAAAAATCCACAACTAATTATAGCTCTTTGCGGCTCGATCTCTTCATGGATCGAGAAAAATATCCTCAGTAGTACTGGATTTGTTGGTAGGATCACGATTGATCTAGTTCTTGAAGAGCTCCCATTACATGCTTGTAACGCCTTCTGGCATCCCAAAGAGAAACGCATTTCCGCTTATGAAAAATTCAAACTTCTATCGATAACAGGAGGAGTTCCTCTCTATCTAGAACAGATTGAACCCAGTTTGCCCGCTGAGCAAAATATTCGAAATCTCTGTTTTACCAAAGGGGGATTGCTCGTTCGCGAATTTGATGAGGTATTTTCAGATCTATTTTCAAGGAGCAAAGGAATTCATAAAAAAATCGTAACTTGTCTTGCAAATGGGCCAAAAGAGCTTATACAGATTTGTAAGGAGCTTGAGAAAAGTCAAGGGGGATTGTATAGTCAGTACTTGGATGAGCTAGTCAAAGCTGGCTTTGTAAAAAGAGATTTCATTTGGGATCTGAAAAATGGGCAGCAGCGAAAAATTAGTCGATATCGTTTAAGTGATAATTACTTGCGTTTCTATTTGAAGTATATTGCATCGAATTGTGGCAAAATCGAAAAAGGGACTGTACCTGCTTCCATGGTGAATAATCTTCCTGGCTGGGAGGGGATCATGGGTTTGCAGTTTGAAAATCTAGTTGTGCATAATTTTAAGGTGCTTTGGAAGATATTGAATCTTTCAGGAGAAGAAGTCATCATGGATGGTCCTTTCTTTCAAACTTCAACGATCAGACAACCTGGATGTCAAATCGATTACATGATTCAAACTCGTTTTCATAATCTTTATATATGTGAAATTAAATTTTCAAAAGATCCTGTGGGCAAGAAGGTTATCGAAGAGATGGAGGAAAAAATAAAACGATTAAAAGTTCCAAGGCATTTTTCGATTAGACCTGTTCTAATCCATGTCAATGGGGTAGAGGATGTCGTTTTAGATCAGGGATATTTTGATAAGGTAATTGATTTTGGTCAGTTATTAGAATGAGGTTTATGTGCCTTTATAGTTTAATCAAATAAATTTTTTGAAAGCAAAGTGGGCTGGTTCACGCCCTTCGATGTGTATTTTTTGATCTTTGTAAAATAGGGGGGAAAGCTGGACAGATCTTCCAGTTTCTGGTGACTGAAGGCAAAGATTTTGAGTGAGGTATATGACGACATGTGTGAATCGATCATTTTTTCTCAAATAGATGGGGGTGCCGGGGTTTGGGTCACTATGTTGTCCAGCTAGGAATTGATCATGAGCATCTCTTAGAATGTGTATACCTTGCGCGCGGTAGAGAAGATTGATGAGCCCAGAGCAGTCAACTGAGGCTGCTTTGCCTGGGAGGGGAGCGCAGCGCCCACCCCAAAGGTAGGGAGCGCCTAAAAAGAGCTTAGCTTCTTCAATTAAAAGTATGGGATCTACTTTGCTTGGAATTGGGCGAATAGCTGTTGGATCAACTCGCCTCGCCTCCTCTTGAGTAAGCTCAGTTCCATAGGAAAGCATTTGGCCATTTAGGGGAGTCATCAAAGAGCAGACGACATGTGTGACATTTCTTTTAGGAAGTTCTGTGGCTTCGCTTTCATGGATCCAGCCTGGATAATCAAATTGCTCGGTTGCACGGATTTTGAGCCACTCTCCCTCCTGTTTTTCGATAGAAATTTCCTCGCCGTAGAGAAGTTGTGAATCACGCAGATCATCGTGAGAGAAGTCTTGAGCAGGGTTTTTAGGCTCTTTTCTTAAGTCGACAACTGGGAGAGTAATGTAGAGCATCGCTTGCACGCCTTATTAATTTTTTCTGTTGAGCCAAAAGCTGAAAGGCGTAAAAAGCCTTTTCCGCACGATCCAAAGCCCTCTCCCGGGATGGTCAATATGTTTGCTTCGTTTAACAAAAAATCCCACATCGGTTTACCAAAGTCAACCCATAAAAAGGGAGCATCAATGCCGCCATAGACTTGCTTTGCAAAGGGGGCAATTGCTTCTCTTAAGCGTTTAGCGTTGTCCATATAGTGAGAGATGTGTTCTGGGTTGGCAACAAGGCCTGCAGCTTGACTAAAAAGTGAGGGACCATTGAAAAAAGTGGATGTGATGCGCTTATAGTCAGCGTGCTCTTGCATTTTTTTAGGAACAACGCTCCAGCCTAGGCGTGCTCCAGTAAACCCTGCCATTTTTGAGAAGGAGTTTACTTCGATGGCAACTTCATCAGCTCCTTTAATTTCATAAATGGAGCGAGGAAGTTTTGGATCTTGGATATAGCACGCATAGGCGGCATCAAAAATAATGCGCGCATCATGGTGTTTGGCATGCTCAACTACAAAGGTGAGTTGCTCTTTTGTGAGGGTTGTACCTGTTGGATTATTGGGTGAACAAAGAAAGAATAAGTCTGCTTTGGGTAGGGTTTGTGGAAAGAAGTTGTTCTCAGGGGTGCACAGAAGCTCTAAGACTTGTTTGCACCCCGTCAAAATGGCCGTATCTCTGTAAACGGGATAGGTTGGGTTTTGAATGGCAATGGTATCAGGTTTAAATAGAAGTTGTAGGCGCCCTATATCACACTTGGCCCCATCAGAAACAAAAACCTCATCAGGCTCAACAAGGCCGTGATAGCTTGCAGCAATTTTTTCACGAAGAGCAGGCGTGCCAGCTGAAGGGCCATACCCCTTGTATCCTTCTTTTGTGCCCATAGCCAAAGCTTCTGCAATAATCGCATCGACAATGCCTTTTGAAAGCGGTTCGGAGGTATCTCCAATGCTCAAGTCAATTACATCTTCTTTACTGATCTTATTACTAAAGAGATAGTTTTTTTCAATTCTATCGAAGTTGGGGTTGCGCTTAACCAAGGTAACCTTCTTTGTAGAGTAGTTCTGCAATGAGGATGCCACCACCTGCTCCGCCACGAACAACATTATGGGAAATTCCCACAAAGCGATAGTCTAAAATTGGACAGGGACGCAAGCGGCCAATCGTAATTCCCATCCCACGTTCGCGATTGCAATCAAGCTTTGTTTGTGGGCGAAATGGATCTGATTCATAGTGCAAGAGTTGTGTTGGCGCTGATGGGAGATTGAGGCTGGGGAAGGTTTTCCACATTTCCACAATTTCTTGCTCTGTGGGCTTGTTGATAAATGAAACAGAGACGCAGGCTAGGTGTCCGTGCATGACCGGAACACGATTGCAATGGGCAGAAATGATGAGGTTAGGAGCATCCCAAATCTTTCTAGGCTCTCTTTGTGACTTTTCTTCTTCTTCAGGAATATAGGGGATGACATTGTCTTGCAATAGTGGGTCTGTCAGCGCTTTTTTTCCAGCCCCACTAATCGCTTGCAAGGTGGTGACGTGAATCTTATCGACTCCAAATGCGCGGTGAAGAGGAGTTAGAGGAAGGATATAAGATTGCAGTGAACAATTAGGTTTAGCGATGACAAAGCTCTTTTTTCCTCGCACCATTTCAAGGTGGTGGGCGTTCACTTCGGGAATGATAAGTGGAACAAGTGGGTCTTGGCGGTAGCAGGAGGAGCTGGAAATCAGAGGGAGCTCCACTTGTGGGTCAGCTTCTTTTGGAAGTGTTGAAAAAATGAGCCTGCATTGACTGAAATCTTTGGGATCAGCAAGGGGGATGAACCAAGGGTGATCTTGTAACAGCTGCATGTAGTGCGCCCCTATCATTCCGCGCGAGCCGAGCACTGCCACTTTTATTGGAGGCATAATTTTTCCATGAGGGAGGCTAGTTTGGATTTGCCAGTTTCACTCATTGGAAGAAGTGGTAGGCGAGGATTTCCGCACGGTTTTCCACAAAACTCAAGAGCTCCTTTGATTCCAATGGGATTTGATTCTGAAAAGATTAAGTGCAGAAAAGGCCAGAGGCGTTTTTGTAACTCAATTGAGCGTGTGTCAACAAGTTCTCGAATAAGGTGAGGAATAAGGTTGGCGGCAACAGATGCAATTCCTTCAGCACCAAGTGCTAAAAATGGGAGTGTTTGTAGATCATCACCAGCTAAAACAAAGTAGTTGGGTGGTCTTTGAAGAAGGATGTCACTCACTTGAATCAGATCTGGTGACGATTCTTTTACTCCGATAATGTTTGGGTGGGTGGCAAGCTCAAACTGCATCTTTGGGGTTAAATTGCACCCTGTGCGAGAGGGATGGTTATAGAGAATAACTGGAAGAGCAGAGTTGTCTGCGACTGCTTTGAAATGCGCCATCAACCCCGCATCTGTTGGCTTATTGTAAGGTGGAGAGGTGACTAAAACGCTTCTGGCCCCAAGATCTGCCGCTTGCTTTGTGTTCAAAATGGCTTGTGCAGTTGAGCTTGAACCACATCCAACGATGACAAGCATTTTGTCAGAGTGCTCAACACACAGCTCAATGATTCGTCTTTTTTCAGATTCAACAAGCGTAGGAGTTTCTCCCGTTGTTCCAAGAGCAATCACGCCATCGATTTTAGCCGCTTTTTGTTCATGAATCAGGGAGATAAGTCCCTCTTCATCGAGGGTGTCATCTTTTTGAAAGGGCGTAATTAGAGCGCTGTAGATAGTCGTCAAGCGTTAGCCATCCTTTTTGATCACGGATCCACTCAGCAACACGGATTGCCCCAAGGGCAAAGCCTTCCCGATTTTTTGCTTCATGAGTAAGTGTGATGCGATCAGTTGTTGTTTCAAGAAATACTTCATGTTTTCCAAATACAGTGCCAATACGTAGAGAGGAGAAAGGAATCTCAAATCTATTTGAAAGCTCTTTGGCTGTTCCAGACGGAGTATCTAACTTCTGGCTATGGTGTACTTCAAGTCCAACACGCTCAGCCTTAGGAAGAAGCTCAATAGCTTTTTCGATAAGCGAGCGAAAGACAGCTATCCCAAGAGAGAAATTGG